>CATIMP010000140.1 GCA_949528465.1 Bacteroidota bacterium
GCTTTTGGCCCTCTTTTTTTGTGTAAAATAAAAAAGGTGGAAAGAATCCACCTTTTTTGCCCCAAATCTTACCATGAACTTAACCTACTTATGTTATGGCTTTGCTAATATACGAACTCCTTTTACATTTCAAAGTAAAAATGAAAAAAATTTATTTATTTATTTAAATTTAATACGCACGTTCCTTTTTCCCTTCGTAAAAGTTCATATATGCCCTGTTTACTACCTTGTTCCCTCCAGGCGTTGGATATAGTCCTGTGAAGTACCAATCGCCCGTATTGTTCGGACAAGCTTCGTGCAAATTGGCTACTGACTGAAAAATAACGTCAACCTCAGCGTTAATTTCGGATGTGCGCAGCATCGTTGAAATTTTCTCTGAAATCTCATCATCGGTGAATTGATTGTAAAGTGATTTTACATGATTTTCGATTTCATGCGTTTCTTTTTCCATATCTGCTTTGGCGCGTTCGTATACCTCCTCCAATTGATGTGTTTTGTTGTGATCTTCAAGAAGCGCTAGCATAGCTCTAAAAGCTATCAAATCTTCCAATCGTGCCATATCTATGCCATAGCAGTCCGGATAACGAATTTGCGGTGCGCTAGAAACTACGGTGATTTTCTTAGGCTTTAAACGGTCTAAAATCCGTAAAATGCTTTTTTGAAGTGTTGTGCCACGAACAATACTATCGTCGATAATGACAAGATTATCGTCAGGCTTTACAGATTCGTATGTAATATCATAAACGTGCGCTACCAAATCATCTCTGCTACTATCTTCGGTTATAAAGGTGCGAAGCTTAACATCTTTTATGGTAACCTTTTCTATGCGTGGTCTCGGCGACAACAACTCCTTTAATCGCTTAGGAGACAGATTGGGTTCGTTCAATATTGCCGTTTCAGACTCCTCAAGCATAAAATCCTGAACACGTTGCACCAAGCCGTAAAAGGATGTTTCTGCCGTGTTTGGTATATACGAAAACACCGTGTTTTGCAAATCTCCCGCAACTGACGCATAAATTTTTGGGAACAACAACCGGCCTAATGTCTTACGCTCTTTATAAATATCTGCATCGTTTCCTCTAGAAAAATAAATGCGCTCAAACGAGCACGCACGACGTTCTGTAGGAGGATTTATTTCTTCATGAATAACCTTTCCTGACTTCTTAATAATAATCGCGTTGCCCGGATTTACTTCTTTTACTGCATCAATTGGCACATTAAACACCGTTTGAATGGCTGGACGCTCAGAAGCAACCACTACAACTTCATCGTCTTGATAATAAAACGCTGGACGAATTCCCGCAGGGTCGCGAAAAACAAACGAATCGCCGTGTCCCAACATGCCGCCTATAACATAGCCGCCGTCCCAGTTTTTGGAGGCTTTGCGTAAAATTTTACCGATATTTAACCGGCTCGCTATTTCGGGAGATGCCCCTTGCTTATCAAATCCTTCACCCTTTAATTTTTTATACAATTTTGAAACAGAATCGTCCAAGAAGTGGCCTATTTTTTCCATTATTGTAATGGTGTCCGCTTTCTCCTTTGGGTGCTGTCCTAGCGTGACCAAATTGTCAAAGAGCTCATTTACGTTGGTAAGATTAAAGTTTCCTGCAACAATAAGGTTGCGGTGCATCCAATTGTTTTGACGCAAAAACGGATGAACGCTCTCAATAGTGTTATTGCCAAAAGTGCCATACCTGAGATGCCCCAGCATTACCTCGCCTACATATGGAAAAACTGATTTTAACTCTTCTGGTGACGCAACAGGCTTATCGAGTGATTGCTCAACGCCATTGATGCGTTGGTTTATTTTTCCAAAAATATCTTTTATAGGTTGTGGGTCTGAAGAGCGCACGCGGCTCATAAAGCGTTCGCCTGGTGCCATATCTAGCTTTACACTTGCAAACCCTGCGCCGTCTTGACCACGGTTGTGCTGCTTTTCCAGCATCAAATACATCTTTTGAAGTCCATAGAACGAACTTCCGTATTTGTCTTTATAATAATCTAATGGTTTCAGTAGCCTTACTAAGGCTATTCCGCATTCGTGCTTGATGGCGTCACTCATTGCACAAAATTAAACAAAATTAATGGTAGTTTCATTGCTTATGTACTTATAGTTCGCAAGCGTTCTAATTTATGAAGTTGCACTAAAAAATCTTCTTTACTTGATTGCACTAAGCCTGTTGTTCCCATGGTGGCGACACAAAGAGATGCTGCTGCTGTGCCGTGTAATATTCCCGCTTTTATGACTTGAGCGTCGGTAGTTTGTTGCGCTGCCAAATAGCCCGAAAGTCCGCCTGCAAAACTATCCCCTGCTCCTGTTGGGTCTACCACTTTTTCTAAAGGAAGTGCAGGCGCAAAGAATGGTTGGTCTTGGTAAAACAACAATGCGCCGTGTTCGCCTTTTTTTATGATAACGTATGCTGGACCCATTTTATGTATGGCTTTTGCCGCCAAAACTAAATTGGCTTCTCCGCTTAACTGAAGCGCCTCTTCGTCGTTAATCGTAATGATGTCTACCTGTTTAATGACGTTTAGTAGCGTATTCAATTGCAAGTCCATCCAAAAATTCATGGTGTCTAAAAGCACGGTTCGGTTTGGGTTAGGGGCAAGCTGGTCTAATACTTTTTGTTGTACGTTTGGGTCTAAGTTACCAAGCATAACTATCGAAGCATCCCGATAGGCTTCTGGCACAACCGGGTTGAAATCTGCCAACACATTAAGTTGCGTGTCAAGCGTGTCGCGCTTATTCATGTTGTCATGATATTTTCCTTTCCAATAAAATGACTTTCCGCCGCTCACTCGCTCTACTCCAGAGATATTGATGCCTCTGTCTGAAAGTAGATTCAAATGTTCATCTGTAAAATCTTCTCCTACTACTGAAACGGCAGCAATGTCAGCGTCAGCAAATGCTGCTGCTAAGCCAATATATGTAGCTGCTCCGCCTAAAATTTTACCCGATTCGGCAGTTGGTGTAATTATCTCATCAAAAGCCATCGTACCAACGATTACCAGTTTGTTGTTCTTCATGTTGTGCTTTTTATGTATCCCGTATCTTGTTTTTTATTTTGCGCTTTGGAAGCGGCTACCGCTAACTTGTCACAGCGTTCGTTTTGTGGATGTTGATTGTGCCCTTTTATCCACGTTATTCGTACTTGATGTTTTCGATAAATCTTAAGAAACCGCAACCATAAATCTTGGTTTTTTTGCTTTTTGAATCCCTCGCGTTCCCAACGTATAACCCATTTTTTTTCCACAGCGTCGCAAACGTATTTAGAGTCTGTGAAAACGGTAACCTGCAAAGGAGATTCTTTTAGCAATTCCAATCCAACAATTACTGCCAAAAGCTCCATGCGGTTGTTTGTGGTGTGTTCAAATCCTTCTGCAAGCTCTTTTTTGTAAGATGTTCCTGGCAGCTCCAACAGAAGCCCGTAGCCTCCTGGCCCTGGGTTTCCGCTTGCTGCGCCGTCCGTGTATAGGTGAACTTGTTTCATCCGTTTTGTAACAGTTTATGTATCTGGGGTGCAAAATGCGCATGCTCAAGCGTATGCGTTTTTTGGGCTACTTCAGTTACCGTATCGGAGGGTACTAAAGTTGTTTTGGCTTGAAAAATAATCGCCCCTTCGTCGTAATGCTCGTTTACATAATGTATGGTAATCCCTGTTTCTTGTTCGTTATTGTCCACAATAGCCTGAAAAACATGTCCCCCGTACATCCCTTTTCCGCCATATTTTGGTAAAAGCGCTGGATGAATGTTGACGATTTTATTGGAAAACGTCTCGATATACTTTTGAGGTATTTTCCACAAAAATCCTGCTAAAACAATCAATGCTGGGTTTTGCTCATGTAACTCTAATAACACTTCTTCCTCGAAAGAAATTCGATCAAAAACGCGAGTTGCTACCCCTAAGGCAGCTGCGCGGCTAATCACTCCCGCTTTCGGATTGTTTGTGTATATTTTGCTTACCGCGACGTTTTCAACCTCCGCAAAATAAGAGATGATTTTTTCGGCATTCGTGCCAGAGCCAGAAGCGAAAACTACAATCGTTTTCAAAGATTCTAAGATTTTTTACAAAATTACGCATTTATACTTGTATTCGTTCAACCCCTTTAAATTGCAATATTTTTAAATAAAAATGGATGAACAGTAAAGTTTTTCTATTTTTGTCCGAAATATAAAAACCAAAATTATGTCTGATATTGCATCACGTGTAAAAGCCATTATTGTAGATAAACTAGGTGTTGACGAAAATGAAGTAGTTATTGAAGCTAGCTTTACTAACGATTTGGGCGCAGACTCATTAGATACTGTAGAACTTATTATGGAGTTCGAAAAGGAATTTGATATTCAAATTCCAGATGACCAAGCAGAGAACATTGCGACTGTTGGTCAGGCTATACAATATATAGAAGGAAGTAAATAATCATTTTTCATGCTTAGGCGACGCGTTGTCGTTACTGGAATTGGAGCTTTAACCCCAATTGGAAATACCAAAGATGCATATTGGAATGCTCTTGTGGCAGGAACAAGCGGTGCGGCTCCCATAACCTATTTCGACGCATCTAAATTCAAAACTCAATTTGCGTGCGAGGTCAAAGACTTCGACCCGCTAGCGCATTTTGATAGGAAAGAAGCGCGTAAAATGGATCGTTTTACGCAATATGCTATGGTGGCTTCAGATGAAGCTATCCAAGATGCTGGACTGGATCTCGAGGTTATTGACAAGTCTAAAGTAGGTGTGATTTGGGGCTCTGGTATTGGTGGGTTAGAAACCTTCCAAAATGAAGTGCTGAATTTTGCTGCAGGCAATGAAATACCGCGCTTTAATCCATTCTTTATTCCAAAAATGATTGCAGACATTGCGCCCGGAATGATTTCGATTAAGTACGGCTTTAGAGGGCCAAATTTTGCAACCGTTTCGGCTTGTGCTTCCGCTGCTAACGCTATTATTGATGCGCTTAATTATATTCGTTTGGGCTATGCCGACGTTATGGTTACGGGCGGGTCAGAGGCCGGCGTAGCCAAAGCAAGTATTGCAGGGTTTAATGCGCTTCAAGCGCTGTCCACCCGGAATGATGACCCTACAACTGCGTCTAGGCCCTTCGATAAAGATCGTGACGGATTTGTAATGGGCGAAGGTTCAGGGGCGCTAATTTTAGAAAGCTTAGAACACGCTCAGGCGCGCGGCGCAACCATTTATGCCGAACTCACAGGAGGAGGCTTGTCTGCAGACGCGTATCATATTACGGCTCCGCACCCAGAAGGGTTAGGAGCAACAAGCGTAATGGAAAACTGCTTGGCAGATGCAGGCGTTACTGCAACAGATATTGATGCCATCAATATGCACGGAACTTCTACTCCACTTGGTGATGTGGCCGAAATCAAAGCACTGAAAAAAGTATTTGGTGAACATTTGTATTCAATGAATATTAATTCTACGAAATCCATGACGGGACACTTACTTGGTGCTGCTGGTGCTGTAGAGGCCATTGCGTCGATTTTAAGTATCAAGCATGGTGTTGTTCCGCCAACCATAAATCACCACACTGTTGATGAAAACATTGATCCAAACATCAACCTTACTCTAAACACCGCTCAAAAAAGAGACGTATCCATGGCCATGAGCAATACTTTTGGCTTTGGTGGGCACAACGCTTGCGTTTTGTTTGCTAAAATGGATTGATATGAAACTTCAACGGTTTTTGCGGTCGGGACGTTCCAACAAGCAAGAATCATTGTTTGCTGTTGTTAAAGGCATCACTGGGTTTTCTCCAAAAGATTTATCGCTTTACACTAGAGCATTTACCCATACTTCTATGGAAGAAACCGATGCAGATGGCAAAAAGATAAACTATGAGCGCTTAGAATTTTTAGGCGATGCTGTTTTGAACACAATTGTTGCGGCATATTTGTTTCGAGAGCTTCCACAAAACAACGAAGGATCGCTAACGCTAATGCGTTCCAAAATTGTACGTCGTGATTTTCTAAACCAAATTGGAGAAGGATTAGGATTAATACGACACTTGTCATCTAATGTGCCACAAAAGAAATATGGCCCAGATGTGCACGGGAATTTATTCGAGGCACTTGTTGGCGCGGTGTATTTAGACCGCGGTTTTGATGCCTGTTCTACGTTTGTATACTCGCGCGTGATTACGCCTTACGTTGATTTGAGCAAGCTGCGCAACCAAGTGTTGAGCTATAAAGGGCTAATTGTGGAGTGGTTTCAAAAAAAGCGGTTAAACTTCAGATACGAAGTGATAGATGACAGCGGTGCCGAAAAAGCGACCTATTACAAAGCAAAGCTTTGGTTGGATAATAAAATAATTGCCTCTGCCCGCGCAACCAACAAGAAAAAGGCTGTTGAGAAAGTATCGAAGCGAGCGTATTTTCAATTTCAGCATCAAATTAAAACCATTCAAAGCAAGCATTAAAAAAACATTATCGCTTTCAATTTACAAGTAGACTTCTGTTTTTGTGCCGTATCTTTGCATAAGTTGTTTTTTATGGTAACACACAAACTTAACTTAGAGCTTGAAGTGCAGGACCAAGAGGTCGTTTGTGTGCACACCGTGCTTCCAGCATATCTGTTTGTTTTCCAACTTAACAAATTACTGAGCCTTTCGTTGTTTAGAAGTAAAGAAGATCTTTCACTTGATGTTGATCAGCATAGGTTTGCGGTTTACGAGTACACTTGCGATGTTATGCAACAAACGTGGCGCGTGCTTGAAAATCAGATTACCACAACGCAAAACGAATCCGAAAACAGCCTTTTTGCACAAAGTGAACAACGTTTTTATTTGTTTCCCGAACTTGAACAAGCAGACCTACTCGTATGCGTAAACGGGCTAACCGATGCCGTGCTAAAAAAAATTCAATCTATTGGGCGTGTAATGTCGTGTTATAGATTGCCAAAAAACATGCATAATATTAAAAAACAACTAACATTTTAACCATGCGAAAAATTAAAAAAACCAAAATTGTAGCAACACTAGGTCCTGCTTCATCAAGCAAAGAAACCATAAAAGCCATGATGGAAAATGGCGTAAATGTGTTCCGCATCAATTTCTCACATGCCGATCATGAAGACGTGTCTGAACGCATTCGTATCATTCGTGAGTTGAATCAAGAACTTGGTTTTCACGTCGGCATTTTAGCCGACCTTCAAGGGCCAAAACTCCGTGTTGGGAAAATGGCTCCCAATACGCTTGTAGCGGCTGGACAAGAAGTGCGCTTTACAACGGATAAGGTAGATGAAGGTACCGCAGATTCCATTTACATGAACTACAGCCAATTTCCAAAAGATGTAAGCTCGGGCGAGCGTGTGCTGTTGGACGACGGAAAGCTAATTTTCGAAGTAATCGATACAGACAACATAGCAAACGTTAGGGCGCGCGTAATTCAAGGCGGTCTGTTAAAGTCCAAAAAAGGCGTAAATCTTCCAAACACCAATATTTCGTTACCCGCCTTAACAGAAAAAGACGTTACCGACGCTATTTATGCCATCAAACAAAATGTCGATTGGATTGCCTTGTCGTTTGTGCGCCACAAACAAGACGTAGAAGACCTTCGAGAACTCATTAAAAAACATGGCGAATATGATATTCCTATCATTTCAAAAATTGAAAAGCCGGAAGCACTTGTAAACATCAAAGAGATTGTAAACGCAAGTAACGGACTTATGGTCGCTCGTGGCGACTTAGGCGTAGAAGTTCCGGCAGAAGAGGTGCCGCTGGTACAAAAGGAATTGGTACAACATGCAAAGCTTGCACGTATCCCTGTAATTGTGGCTACCCAAATGATGGAATCTATGATTGACGGACTTACTCCGACGCGTGCCGAAGTTAACGATGTTGCCAACTCGGTTATGGACGGTGCAGATGCTGTGATGCTTTCAGGTGAAACTTCGGTGGGAAAATATCCCGTAGAAGTGATTCAAACTATGCGTAAAATTGTTGTAGCTGTAGAAAACTCTCCTTTGGTGCAGGTTCCGCTAAAAGCGCCCAAAACTAAAAACGATCGTTTTGTTACAAAATCGGTGTGTTACCATGCCGCAACCATGGCAAACGAAATTGAAGCAAAAGCCATTTGTACACTTACAAATAGTGGATACACAGCTTACCAAATTTCGGCTTGGCGCCCTAGCGCATCTATTTTGGTGTTTACATCGAACAAGCGAATCCTAGCGCAGCTCAATCTTATTTGGGGTGTAAAAGGGTATTTGTACGAAGGCAATGGCGACACGGACAGTACGGTTAGAGAAGTAAATCAAATTGCTAAGAAAAAAGGGTATGTCGTTGATGGCGACCACCTTATCAATTTGGTGGCCATGCCTGTGGCTGACCAAGGCAAGGTGAACACACTTCGCGTTTCTATGGCTTAAAATCCAAAGCGCAACTGTTCCTCAAGCGGCTGTTGTTGTTTTTCGTTTTTGAAATTGGATAAGGATACCCCCAGCAGGCGAACTGAATCTTGTAGCTCCTCTTGATACAGTAATTTTTTGGCCTCCTCCAAAATTAGACTTGCGTCGGAAATATAAAGTGGTAGTGTTTTGCTACGCGTTTGTATGACAAAATCGGAGTATTTGATTTTAAGGGTTATCGTTTTTCCTGCTACTTTCTTTTTACTCATGCGCTTTTGCAGCGCGGCAACAATCTCCTCCAAACGCGCTTCCATAAAAATTTCACTCGAGAGGTTTTTAGAAAATGTGCGTTCTGCACCTACCGATTTTGCAATGCGTGTAGGTTTTACTTCGCTGGTGTGAATCCCGCGCACCACGTTGAAATAGTACTTTCCGGATTTTCCAAATGTTTCCGTCAATTCCTCTTGGGTTCGCTTTTTTAAATCTGCTCCTGTGTAAATTCCTAATCGGTACATTTTGTCGGCAGTTACTTTTCCAATCCCGTGAAATTTTCGAACATCCAACGCTTCCATAAACGAAAGTACTTCTTCGGGCGGTATGGTTTTTTGTCCATTGGGTTTGTTATAATCACTCGCAACTTTTGCCAAAAATTTATTGATAGATATCCCGGCCGATGCGGTAAGCTTGGTTTTAGCGAAAATTTTTGCCCGAATGTCAGCAGCTATTTGCGTTGCCGATACCATCCCCTTCTTGTTCTGGGTCACGTCCAAATAGGCTTCGTCTAGCGAAAGTGGCTCTACCAAGTGGGTGTATTCATAAAAAATCTCCCTAATTTGATTGGAAACCTCTTTGTAACGAGCGCCATTTGACGAAACAAAAATCAGCTCTGGACATAATTTTTTGGCTTGCCTGCCCGACATGGCGCTGCGCACCCCAAACGGTCGTGCTTCATAACTGGCTGCTGCTACAACTCCGCGTTCAGAACCTCCGCCAACAGCAATCGGTTTGCCACGCAGTTCAGGGTTGTCCAACTGTTCTACAGATGCAAAAAAAGCATCCATATCAATGTGTACAATTTTACGTATTGGAAAATCCACACGTAAAAATACAGGTTTGGCTGCGTTATTAGTACTTTTGATGCATGGAAACACAAC
>CATIMP010000141.1 GCA_949528465.1 Bacteroidota bacterium
AACGCTCCTATTACGCAACAACCAGTTTTGTTGATGCGCAAATTGGACGAGTGCTCAAAAAGCTTGAAGAAACAGGATTAGATAAAAACACAATAGTAGTATTTACTTCAGATCATGGCTATCATTTGGGTGAACACGGACACTGGCAAAAGCAAACCTTGTTTAACGATGCCACACGTGTTCCGCTTATTATTTTGTTACCTGATGCGAACAACTCAAATCGACGCATAGATGACCCTGTTGAGCTAGTTGATATTTTTCCAACATTGATGGAATTATTACAAATGGAAACCCCTGCCTTTGTTTCTGGAAAAAGCCTTCAGTCCTATATGCAAGGCAGCAGTGAGGCCGTTAGGGAAAGTGCATTGACGGAACTTCAAGTAAATACATCTAATGGCCTTACTCAAGGTTATTCAATCAAAACCAAGCGCTACAGGTTTACACAATGGGAATATAAAGGCACAATGCAGTACGAACTTTATGACCACAAATTTGATAAAAGTGAACTTAACAACGTCACCAATGAATTAGCCTATGCTGCTATTCGCGATTCTCTCCAGAATATGTTATCTCATCGAATCGTAGACGCGAAACGCTATCCCTCTGGCTTAGGCCGCCAAATTAAAAATACAAAACCTTGGTTTGAGCCAAAGCCTATACCTTTCAAGAAAAACAATTGAACATAAAAAAAGGCTGAACAACGTACAGACTTTCTATTTGAAGTGATAATAGGGTGGATTACTACACCAACCTTATAAAGAGCCGCTTAAAATATAGTACAAACAAAAAAACGCTCAAGCAAGCTTGGCGTTTTTTCTTAATGTCCTATTTATTTGTGACCCAAACATACAGTAGTTCAGACTTTTTGAGTGGAATTAGTGATATATATTCAAAAAAATATTCCAAGAAATAAAAAATTATTTTTGGGAATAATCCGTGATCGCGATAGGATTCGAACCTATGACCGTCTGCTTAGAAGGCAGATGCTCTATCCAGCTGAGCTACGCGGCCTTTTTGTTTCATCACTTGCGCAGTGGACCTGACCGTTCCGATTGAAAATCGGAATGTGCTAATCCAGCTGAGCCTTGTTACGGGAAAGTGTGAAAAAACAGAAGCGGAGAGACTGGGATTCGAACCCAGGCAACACTTACGCGTTGACAGATTAGCAATCTGCTCCATTACCACTCTGGCACCTCTCCTTTGACGCCCTAAAGCGAGGGCAAAAATACGTTTTCAATTGGAATCCGCCAACTAAATATTAAGCACTTAAAATTGTAAGGTTGTATAAGACCATTTACATGTTTTTAGTTAATGCTCGTACAAGTCGGTTATTACTTAAAAACTCACTTAGAACTACTTTAATTACTGTGTAAAACGGCACTGCTAAGAGCATTCCCAAGGGTCCTGCAAGGAGCCCCGCTAAAATAATAACTAAGAAAATTTCTAACGGATGCGATTTGATACTTGTAGAAAATATAAAAGGCTGAGAAAAGAAGTTGTCAATCAGCTGCCCAACGACAAATCCAATAAGTACATAAATAGTTTTTGGTACAATAACTGTTGCAACGTCTGCACCGAGATTGCTAGTCATGGTAAGTACAACAATAAACAAACCACCCACCAAAGGACCGATGTAAGGAATAATATTAAATAACGCACAAATTAAGCCAATTGTCAATGCATTTGGAATACCAAATAGCAACAAAACTCCTGAGTAAAAAAGAAATAAAATGGTTATTTGTAGTAGAATTCCACTAAAGTAACGAGATAGCAATGAAACAATTCGCGTAAAAGAGCGCTCTATGCGTTCTTTTTGGTCTGATGCGAAAACAAGAAGTAAGCTTCTAAGTAACAAGGAACTATCTTTAAGCAGAAAGAAACTGATAAAAAGCACCGAAAATAGCGCAATGGTAAACCCTCCTAAAAAACCTAAAAATCCATTAATTATGTTTGGAAGAAATGCAAAGTCAACCTTTGTGAAAAGTGCCGTTATTCGTTCTGTGAGGTTAATATCGTATTTACTGAAGTAAGTGTCCAAATCAGAAACAAGAGTTAATAAATCAGCTTCCCATTGATCAATTTGTAAAAGCGAAAGATTTTGTGCTTGTGCAGCAATTACCGGAACAATCAACGATCCCAGCCCAAATAATAGTAACAACAACAATACCAGTGTAGTTACAGTTGCCATCGTGGTCTTAAATTTTAACCTTCGCATTAGCAGCTCTTTAACAGGCTGTCCAATCAAGGAAACAACGATCGCCAAAAACACATAGCCCAACAACGACTTTGCCATTACTAAAAGTTCAAAAAGGGCAATGATGCCAACAATTATTAGGAAAGCTTGGACGATTCCGCGCGTAAGTGAGTTTGCATTCATATTTTAAATATACAGTTTTTTAAGCGTTAAGTAACACGGCAGTATGAAGTGCCGTCAATGCTGCTGTTTCAGTACGTAATCGTGCATCTCCCAAGTGAACGGGAGTTATGTTGTGTTTTGTTGCCCATGTAATTTCTTCTGGTGTAAAATCCCCTTCAGGGCCAATTAAAACACAGCAATTATTTTGACGCAAAACAACTTCTTTAAGCGCTTTTTTAGTTGTTGGTTCACAATGTGCTATGCATGAAAAAGTTGCATCTGTTTGCAGTTCTTTAAGGGAAGTGAGTGGGTCTAAAATAGGTGCATATACACGCAACGATTGTTTTACTGCTGATGCAATAATTTTATTGCAACGTTCAAGTTTGAGTTGCTTCCTTTCGCTTCTTTTGCAAAGAATGGGAGTAATTCTGTGTACGCCAAGCTCGGTGGCTTTTTCCAAAAACCATTCAAACCGATCCATGTTTTTGGTTGGTGCTACTGCCATATGAATTTTTA
>CATIMP010000142.1 GCA_949528465.1 Bacteroidota bacterium
CATCTGAAAAACACGTTGTTGTTTTTCAGAAAGCTTGGATAAGGATTCATGTAGCGCATGGCTTACAGAATCTAAATCAAAATACGGATCGGCAGTTAGGTGCGCAAAATAATCGGTTGCTCCATCGTTGCTATTGCTGTATTGTAGCTTTTGATTTTGCGCTACCAACCGAATAGACTCGTTATAGGCAATACGGTAGCACCATGTTTTCACGCTGCTTTTAAATTTAAAATTTGCTAATCCTTTAAAAATCCGCACATAGGTGTTTTGAAGTGCGTCGTTGGCAGCATCGTGATGCTTTACCAATTTTCGAATATGCCAATACAACATCTCGTGATAGGCATTTGAAACAGCGGTAACCGCCAGTTCAAACTGCTTATTTTTGATGTGTTTTACAATACGCTCTTCGGTTTCCAAATGCGGAGTTTAAATTTTAGACCCACGAAAGGTAAAAAAGTTTGGATGAACTCATAAAAAAACCATTAGAAAGAATAACAGCGTTTTTATTTGAAGCAAGTGTTTAAGTTATTTTCTAATTCGCGCAGCTTCCTGAAGCAACAACGCTTTTACTTCCTCATCAGCTGCAGATGGATTAAGCAACAAATCTGTTGTTTCATATGGGTCATTAGTTAAATCATAGAGTGATTCTGTGCCATTTGCATTCATAATCAACTTGTACTGCTCATTTCTTACAGTATAACTTACCTCTCCGTTTTTTGAGCTTTCCATATATGCATAGCCTCTTTTGGTTGCATTTGCATCTGTTAGCAATGAATAAAAACTTTTACTGTTGTGTTGTTCTATTACCGTTGCACCTGCCATTTGTGCAATTGTTGTAAATAGATCTGTAGACTGTATTAGGGCAGCTTCACGAACTCCTTTTCGTGTAATTCCGGCACCAGAAATCACCATGGGCGTATTAATCCCACCTTGAAAAATACTGCCTTTTGATCTCCTCGTACGGAATGGACTTTGAACCACTTGACCAGGTGTTCCGTTATCACCCAAAAAAATCACAATCGTGTTTTCTAGACCATCAGGAATAGATTCAATAACTCGACCAAGTTCATGATCCAAAGCTTCAAGGGCAGACAAGTAATAGGGTAGTGGATTAGATTCTATGCTTGTTTCGTCTGTGGGTAAATTTCCTTGCTGGTGCAAATCACTTGGAGCAAGGTGAAATGGCGTGTGTGGCGCATTGTATGCAAGCCATAAAAACCAGGGTTTATTTCTATTGCCAATCCATTCAATGGCAGTATTGGACAGTTCTGTTGTGGTATATGTAGTGTTAGTTGACCTAACTCCGTTTGTAACTTTGTTCCAATTGGAGTATGAACTAACACCGCCGCCCAAAATACCTGAAAAGTATGCTATACCCATGGTGTTTGGATCTGTAGCCGTATTTGATAAATGCCATTTCCCAATTAAAGCAGTATCATAGCTTTCATTTGTTTGCGTTTTTATGAAATCATGTAATGTTTCCTCACTCAAAGAAATGTCTTGCTCCACCTCAAGAACGCCAGTGTGATAACCTAGTTTACCAGTTAATATGGAAGCTCTTGTTGGCGAGCAAACAGGATAAACCCATAAATTATCGAATGAAATTCCACTTGCAGCTAAATTTTGAAATGTTGGCATAAATGGTTTTTCCTGACCCTCTTGGAATCCTGGAGTCGCATCTTTTCCCAAATCATCTGCAATAACAAATAAAATATTTGGTGGTGTTTCTGTTGTAATCTCAGTGTTTACAATTTCTTGTTTATCGCATGCGAATACCAATAGAACTACTATTAGCTGAAAATAATTGAACTTGTTCATGAGTAGTATACCTTTAAGATTAGATAGCTTGTGAGGCAAAATCAAATATCACCTTTTAAACACCTCGTGAAAAAAGGGAAATCGTCTGTGACAACGTAATAATAAATACCGTTAGGAAACTCTGGTGTAACTCCAAACCGTCCATTACATCTATCTAAATCTCCAAGGCCTTCAACATATTCAAAATCTTGTGTAAACGCACCCATTTCAATTGGTTTATTGGGGTATGTGTTGCCGTTTGGTCCTCCTATTAAAACAGTGAGCGTACTTGGTCGGTTTTGGTCAGGTTGAGATTTTAAGCGGTAACTGGGTGTTAGTGTTTTCAATTCGCTTGTTGCGTCATTGGCGTTCGAATAGCCATATCTTGTATAAACAGGAAATCCATCTGCCGCCCATCCAATCAATGTCATGCCTTGTTGATCTCCTAAAAAGTCAATTAGTAATTCGGGCATTCCGTGATAATGATATGCACCACCAGGTTGTACATGCGCATGATTCATATCATCTCCAAAATTAAAAGTGTCATGTCCTAATGCTTCAATATTCCATCTTCCTTCACCTCTTGCTAGGCTACACTCGCCACTATCATTACATCTCCCAGCAGTGGCAGGATCAAACTTTACGCTGTTAATCGCATAAGCAATAGTCAAAGCTGGCCCAACCACGTCCAAACCATTTTCTGAAATTATTGTTGGACAAAGGGTGAAGTTTTTACTTACCGTTTGTTCGCTAATCGTATTGGGGTTGTTTGCGTTTGGAAAAGTTCCTACCTCATGATTAGGTATTCCGTTTCCTGAAAGAATTCTATCTGTCCCATTTGATGACCAAGCGTATTTGCTATAAGTCATTACAGATTGACTTGAGTTATAGATTTCTTCTTCTATATCAGTAAGGATAGTGTGAGTTGAATAATCACCAATACAATTTGTGTTTTCGGATATATCAGCAGGTGTATTTTCTTCTTTACTGCATGAAGTGAGACAAAATACAGTAAGAATAAGGTGTAGTAGAAATTTCATGTATAGTTTTGTTGTGCATTAGACCCAAGAAAGGTAAAAAAGTTTGGATTGAAAACGACAATGCTCAAAAATTAGATTTGTTTGTTAGATTAGAGCAGGGTGTGCTTACATAAATAAGTACTCATTATTACAGAAAGTAAACCTTTCAAAATTTCACTTAAAAAACAAGCCAAACACTTTCGTATTTGGCTTGTTGTAGCGGGAGCTGGATTCATTTCTCCACGTTGTTTCGAAATGGGCCAAAAGGAGAACAGCCCAAACAAACTCCGATTGCTTTGCAATCTGATTTTTTCTTTTGTTCTTAAGATGATACAAGCATCACTTGACCCCAAAATAAAAACTCCTTGATTTCTCAAGGAGTTTCTTTGTAGCGGGAGCTGGACTCGAACCAGCGACCTTCGGGTTATGAGCCCGACGAGCTACCTACTGCTCTA
>CATIMP010000143.1 GCA_949528465.1 Bacteroidota bacterium
AGTAACGCGTTCCACTTCTTGACCATCGTGTATGTTGTGGAGTGGAGTACTACCTTGAACTGGTTGTTCAGCTTCATTCGGATGTTCAATTTCGGGTTGCGATGGTTTATTTTCTTGCTTAGAAGCAAATAATGTTGGTGTGTCAGTTGCACTTTGCGTTTGCGAAACATCTCTGCCCAAAAGCAACCAATCGGAATGAAGGGTAGGGAAGGCGTGAAGGACTTTTAAAACAAAATCCAAGCTCGGTTTATTTCGTCCCGATAAAATGTGAGAAATAGAAGATCGTTGCACACCAATTTTATCGGCAAATGCGGCAGAACTTAACTCACTATCATCAATTACTTTTCTAATACGCTCAATTAAAGACATGGTTACATTTGTATATTTAGTTTTGTAAATTACCGTTATTTTCAAATGTAAGCATTTATTTAAGATAATTAATATTAAATCAAAGCTTCGTAAAATTACACTTAATAAACATATTTACAGCAATTTAAGTATATTTATAATTCAAATAAGTAAAAATGTATTCAGATGTAAACATTTAGCACGCATATTTGTTTACAACAATAACTTTTGTATGTATATAATTGTAAACATGTTTAAGTTTACATTTGCAAACAATGAATGATTTCTTAATAACACAACCACAATTAGCATCACAAAAAATTCAAGGGCGTTATGTTACTCATAAGTCAATTGATTCTTTTGTAAAGCATTTTCCGTTCAAGACCATTGGCACCAGCACGAAATCCCATCCGATTCATTCTATTGATATGGGGAGTGGTTCTGTAAAAGTCTTGATCTGGTCTCAAATGCATGGCAATGAGTCCACCGCAACAAAAGCATTAATGGATGCTTTGTGTTATTTGCAGCAAAATCCTTCTTTTTTAGCGGCTTTTACGCTTAAAGTTATCCCAATACTTAATCCCGATGGTGCGGAAGCTTACACGCGCGTTAACGCCAATGATGTTGATTTAAATAGAGATGCAATAAACCAATCACAGTTTGAATCAAAGCTGCTTGTTGATGTATACAAATCATTTAAACCTGATTATTGTTTTAATCTACACGATCAGCGCACCATTTTTGGTGTAAACGACAACCCCTGTATGCTTTCGTTTCTTTCGCCTGCTGCTGATGAAACCAAAAAGCACACTACAGCGCGAAAAAAGGCGATGGGTGTTATTGGCTACATACAGAACGCCTTGCAAGAACATATTCCAAATCAGGTTGGACGATATGACGATACCTTTAATCAAAACTGTATGGGTGATTTTTTTACGCAACAGGGTACGCCAACACTGTTGTTTGAAGCAGGGCAGGTAGGAGAAGATTACGGTCGAGTTGAAACACGTAAGTGGTATGGCTTTTCAATTTTAAAAGCATTTGAATGCATTGCGCTTAGCCTTCATATGCCAAGTATCTACCAAGATATTCCAGAAGTAGAAAAGTCTTTTGTCGATGTATTAATAAAAAATATAACTCTTGATAATATTCCCATAGATATTGCATTACAATACGTTGAGGTATTAAAGAATGAGGAAATACATTTTGTTCCTATCGTTCACAAAATAGGCAAGTTAGCTGGTTTAAATGGACATAAAATTATAGATGTTACTGGTAAGAATATTAGCTTGTCAAAGGCGCTTACAGTAGGGACAAGTGCAATAGAATTGTCAGAGTTGTTAAATTTAACACAATATTCACATTAGATTTAGGGTTTCGGCGCATATTATTCAACGTTTTTTTAGTTTCTTTGCTAAAAATATAAATTATGACTAAATTTAAGCTAGACGATATAGATCATCAAATTTTAGATATTCTAATTGATAACATGCGAACTCCTTTCACGGATATTGCTAAACGTCTTTTAATTTCTGCTGGTACGGTACACGTACGTGTACGTAAAATGGAAGAGGCAGGTATTATTAAAGGTTCTTCATTGGCCTTAGATTACACCAAAATGGGATATTCTTTTATTGCATATGTGGGAATCTACCTTGAAAAAACACACCAAACAAAATACGTATTAGAGCGTCTTCGTGAAATCCCTTTCGTAACTGTAGCGCATATCACAACAGGTAAATTTAACATCTACTGTAAGTTGCGTGCAAAATCAACGGAACATGCAAAAGAAATCATTTTTAAAATTGATGACATTGATGGTATCTTACGGACAGAAACAATGATTTCTCTTGAAGAAAGCATCAATGACAAGAGAAGACTTATGCACACAATCTTTAACGACCTATAAACAAACCTGTGAATCCACGAACTAAATTAGAACGTTTTGAAAGCGGTGTTCTATCTAAATTTAAGCTTTACGATAGTATTTTTTCAACACTGCCGTATTCAAACATAACAAATACAGCAACCCTATTGCCCCTTTTCGCATCCAGTTGTGCCGAAGGCTACGGCCAAGAACAAGATCCCAAAACCATTGTTGAAGGATTCTTTGCGCGATACTACCCAGATTTCACGAAAGCACAACAAACGGATTTGTTGTTTCGCTTTATTCAATTTATTGAGCGTCGGGTAGTGCTTTTTGATGCTGTTGAAGATGCAGCATTTAGCCGTATCAATAACATGAGTGGCATAGGAACACTTCGAAACCTTAAAGAAGAAGCACAGGCAAAACAAAAAACAGGCGAACTCAAACAACTGCTTCAAGAAATAAATGTGCGCCCGGTACTAACTGCGCACCCTACACAATTTTACCCAGGTTCTGTATTGGGAATTATTACCGATTTGGGAAAGAGCATCCAAAGCAATGACTTGCCAGAAATCAAGCAATTGCTGGCGCAATTAGGAAGAACTCCCTTTTTTAAGAAGAAAAAACCAACTCCCCTAGACGAAGCACGTAGTCTTATTTGGTACTTAAGTAACGTTTTTTATCCCGCTATTGGAGAAATTCAAGCTTACGTACAGCGACATATTTTTCAAGATGAAGTATTGTCAAGTGAAACGGTTAAATTAGGGTTTTGGCCAGGCGGTGATCGCGATGGCAATCCGTTTGTGACCACAGAAATTACACGAAAAACAGCGCAGTTACTTCGTAGTAGCGTTATCCGAAATTACTACCGTGATCTTCGGAAACTTCGCAGAAGACTAACCTTTGCAGGTGTGGAAGAAGCGGTGCTAAGCGTTGAGAAAAAACTGTATAATAGTATTTTTAAATTAGATGAGGCACCCGAAATTTCCTTAGCAGATTTAAAAAAGGAATTGAATAGTATTCTTGACAGGGTAGAAGCAGATTATCACGGCCTTTTTGCGAATGAATTGCGAGATTTTATCGCAAAAATAAATGTATTTGGGTATCACTTTGCAAGCTTAGACATACGTCAAGACTCGAGAGTACACCACGATGCGTTTTTGACGCTCTTGGAACAAACCAATAAAAGTGGCATTACGGATGCATCTTTTGATTACATAAATGCTTCTGAAGACGATAAAATTTCATTTTTGACAGCTCTTCAAGGAGATGTTGATCCAGATTCTTTTGAAGATGAAACGGTTCGAAAAGCCTTAGGGTCTATTCGTGCCATGAAAGAAATCCAACAAACAAATGGAGAGGCGGGTAGTAATCGCTATATCATAAGTAACAACCAAACGGCTCAAAATATTTTTGAAGTTTTTGCTATGATTCGCCTTAGTGATTGGGCAAATCCCTCGGTTGATGTTGTTCCGTTGTTTGAAACCATTCCTGATTTAGAAATTGCCCTAGAGGTAATGGACAAGGTGTATTCAAACCCTGTTTACAGAGCACATTTAGCAAATCGAGGCGACAAACAAACGATAATGCTTGGTTTCTCTGACGGAACTAAAGATGGAGGATACTTGATGGCAAACTGGAGTATTTTCAAAGCCAAAGAAGAACTAACTGCTATTTCCCGTAAACATGGAATTAAAGTTGCGTTCTTTGACGGACGTGGTGGACCACCAGCACGAGGTGGAGGAAATACGCATCAATTTTATGCATCTATGGGCTCTGGAGTAGAAGCTGATGAAATTCAGTTAACCGTTCAGGGACAAACAATTAGCTCTAATTTTGGAACCTTTGATTCATGTCGGTATAATTTAGAACAATTACTCAGTTCTGGAATTTCGAATCGTTTATTTTCAGATAGAACAGTTGATTTAGACGAAGAAGACAGAGCAACAATGACGAAGTTAGCCGAAATCAGCTATGAAACCTATAAAGACTTTAAAGCGCATCCGAGGTTTTTATCATACCTAGAACATATGAGCACATTGCAATACTATGCAAAAACGAATATCGGTTCTAGACCATCAAAGCGAAAATCGAGTAAATCTTTAGATTTTTCAGCATTGCGTGCCATTCCGTTTGTGGGTAGCTGGAGTCAATTAAAGCAAAATGTACCTGGTTTTTACGGCGTTGGTACTGCTTTGGAAAACTTTGACAAAGCAGGAGAGTTTGATAAAGCACTTAAGTTGTACAAAAACAATGCTTTCTTTAGAACCTTGATTTCCAATTCCATGATGAGTTTGCAGAAGTCATTCTTTAAGCTTACGGCCTATATGGAACAAGACAAAACCTATGGTGCATTTTGGAAATTGATTTATGATGAATTCCTTCGTTCTAAAAAGTATATTTTGATGCTGACAGGAATGGACGAACTTATGCAAGATCAGCCTGCTGGAAAGGCTTCCATCAAAATCCGAGAGGAAATCGTACAACCGTTAATTACTATTCAGCAATATGCTTTGTTAAACATTCAACAAAGTAATTTGGATGATGCTGAACGTGAGGTAATGGAAAAGATGGTTACGCGCTCGTTGTTTGGAAACATCAACGCAAGTAGGAATTCTGCTTAAGAAGCGTAAAAATCAAAAGATTTTAAAATAAGCTCATCTGAAACCGATTGGTTCCAGGTGGGCTTTCCTATTTCCTCAAGCAAAACAAAAAGTACGTTTCCGTTTTCATTTTTCTTGTCGTGTGTAAGCAATGAAATAACTGCCGCAATGGTTTCAGTATCAAATGAAACGGCTGGATAAATTTCTCCAAAAACAGATTTAATACGCTTTGCATCTACCAATGGTAAACCTGTAAGTTTAGCAGACAAAAAGCCTTCTAATACCATACCAATAGCAATAGCCTCGCCGTGTAATAATCGTTTCTTATTTGGCGAAAGCAAAAAATGCGATTCAATCGCATGACCCAAAGTGTGTCCGAAATTCAATATTTTTCGAAGTCCATGTTCGTATGGATCCTCACTAACCACGTTAGCTTTAACGCTAACAGAGTGGTGAATGTGTGGCAATATGGCATCGCGATCTAAAAATGAACTTAGTGTTTCAAAATACGTCGGCTCATGGATAAGGCCATGTTTTAGCATTTCGGCATAGCCGCTGCGGTATTCGTTTTCTGGTAATGTTCCTAAAAAATCGTTGTCGACCAAAACCATTTTAGGCTCTTCAATAATACCCACTTGATTTTTCAATGGACCCAAATCTATTCCTGTTTTTCCTCCAACAGAAGCATCTACCATAGCCAATAGTGAAGTTGGAATGTTGATAAAGTCAATACCGCGTTTAAATGTACATGCTACAAATCCACCCAAATCGGTAACCACGCCGCCGCCAAGGTTGATAAGCAAACTTTTACGGTCTGCGCCCAAATCTGAAAGCGATTCCCAAAGCGACACACAAGTTGTAATGTGCTTGTGCTCTTCACCTGCTGGCATTTGAAGTTCAGCGTATTCAAAGGTTGCGTTTCGTCTAAAGTTCGGAAGACAGTGCACCTTCGTGTTTGTATCAGTTAGCACAAAAATGGTAGAGTAGTGGTGCGTATTTACCCAAGAATTAAGGGTTTCCCAACATGTTGCTCCAAAAATGACTTCGCTGTATTTTGTTTTTAGTACCATAGACGTTGGCGAAATTACTGCTTTTGAGTTTTATTTTCCTAATTTCGATTGCGTTGACCTCAAAATAAATCACTAGTTCGAAAATTAGCGCGTAAAAAAGGCGGTATCTGTACAGTTTTCTACTGAAAATATTTTATCATCAGCCTCCAATACATATACGTTACAAGAATCAACACCAATAACACTTTCACTAAAGCGAATATCCATATTTTTAAACCATTTAACAGTGTCATTTATGGCGTAAAATCCATCTTCAAATACCCACTTTTTTTGCTGAATGTCATTTATTACTCTTGTTGATGGTGCATAATTGCACTGTGTTCGCTTTCCGTTAAAGAAGAAAAACAAGAATATTAACCCAACGGAAAACCCGCCTAAATAGAACCCTAATCGTTTTAAGAAACTCATGTAAATGTTATTTTTCGTGTGTGCGCATCAACGGTTTCGATGCGAATGGTATGATGTAATTCTGGTATGTATGCCATGGCAATTTTTGGCCACTCGATAAAACAAAAACCACCGTTATAGAGATATTCTTCAAAGCCAAACTGCACCAGTTCATCAGAGTTGTTAATTCGATACAGATCTAAATGATATGCAATTTCAGCAGGTAGCTGCACTTCGTTGGCAATACCAAAAGTAGGACTGGAAACGGCATCTTCTGCACCAAGCGCACTGAAAATAGCTTTTACCAGTGTGGTTTTTCCAGCACCCAAATCTCCTTCCAACAACACAATTTTATGTGAAAACAAGGTGGTAAGTTTTTTCGCAAAGGCATCAATGTTTTGAAGAGTAACCGCTTTGACCATATGGCAAAAATACGCTACTTAGGAGAAAAGACCGCAAAAGGAATACACATCTCTTCTAACGAAATACCACCGTGCTGATAAGTATTCCTAAAATAGTTTACAAAGTGATTGTAATTTGTTGGGTAAATGAGGTAATAATTGTCTTTGGCAAAGGCAAATGAACTGCTCATGTTGATGGTGGGAAGCCCAATACTTTTAGGGTCTGAAACCATAAAAACATGTTTATCTGCTGTTTTTAACCTTCGTCCTGTTTTATATCTAATATTGGAGCTTGTTTCTCTGTCTCCAATGATTTTAGCAGGCTGTTCCACGTTAATAGTGCCGTGATCGGTGGTTAAGATAAGTTGATATCCTTTTTGTTGTGCTGTTTTGATGATATCCAAAAGCAGGGTGTTTTGAAACCAGCTCTTGGTTAACGAACGGTATGCCTTATCGGTACTGGCCAATTCTTTTATCACTTCCATTTCCGTTTTGGAATGTGAAATCATATCAACAAAATTGTAGACCAGAGCCTTTAACGAAGAGGTGTTATCAGATTTTAACGTGTCCAAAAACTTAGTTGCCTCATGGGGCCGGTTAACTTTAGTATACGAGTGTGGTATATTGAGATTCAACCGCTTTAGCTGAGCCGCTAAGAAATCTGCTTCATGTAAATTTTTCCCTCCTTCATCTGTGTCATTTTTCCACCACTTTGGGTGTTGCGCTTCCATTTCTGATGGGAGCAAACCTGAAAAAAGTGCATTTCTTGCATATTGTGTTGCGGTGGGGAGTATGCTAAAATATTCTGTTTCTGACTCTAAATTGTAGTATTTTGAAATACTTGGTAATATGCTTTTAAATTGATCGTAGCGCAGGTTATCAATCACAAGTAATAACGTTGGTTTTGACTCCACTCTTGGCGCAATTAACTGTTTGAACACCTGATGTGAAAACAGCCGACTCGCATCATCAAAAAGTAAGTTGGCGTAATTTTTTTCAATAAATCGTGAAAATGACAGATTAGCTTCTGTTTTTTGATAATGAAAAATCTCTTGAAGTTCAGGCGAGTCTATACTGTCTAACTCCAATTCCCAAAAAAGGATTTTTTGATAAAGCGCGCTCCAATCATCCATCGACTGTGCTTGCATGAGTAAGCCGTTGAGTTCTTGAAAAGATTGTTGATAACTTGAAATGGTCTTTTCGGTAACCAACTTTGTGGAGTCCAAGTTCTTCTTAAGCGATAAAAGAATTTGTTTTGGATTAACAGGCTTAATCAGATAATCTGCAATTTTAGCGCCAATCGCTTCTTCCATGATGTTCTCTTCTTCACTTTTGGTAATCATGATAACGGGGAGAGACGGCTTAAGCTGCTTTAGCCTGTCTAACACTTCTAAGCCCGACATGCCTGGCATATTTTCGTCTAATAACACTATGTCAAATGCGTGGGCTTCTACCATCGTTAATGCGTCTTGTCCACTGTGTGCTTTGTGAACGTTATAGCCTTTTTGTGAAAGAAAAAGAATGTGTGCTTGGAGTAAATCTATTTCGTCATCAATCCATAAAAGTTCAATCTGCTGCATATGCGTATCTTTGGGCGTAATTTTATTAAGTTGAAGCTCACCCAATACAACGACCCAATTTACGGATTTATTACAATCCCTACGCCTTTTATTGCAAAACTCATCAATCATCCTTATGTGCAGCGACTTCGTCGCATTAAACAAATGGGGTTGTCGTTTTTGGTTTTTCCAACAACTGAACACACACGATTTCAGCATGCTTTAGGTGCTATGCATTTGGCCACAAAAGCAGTTAGTGGATTGCGTAAACAACACATTGATATAAGTGATGATGAAGCAGAAGCACTCTATGCGTGCATGTTGTTACACGACCTAGGGCACGGACCTTTTTCGCACGCATTGGAACATGTATTGCTTCCTCAAAACACACATGAAGACATGTCGTTGGCACTGATGAAAAAATTAAACGTGACTTTTGATGGAAAACTTACGTTGGCAATTGACATGTTTACGGGTACTTATTCACGTGGTTTTTTCCACCAACTTATATCTTCGCACATTGACCTCGATAGGTTAGACTACCTAAAACGCGATAGTTTTTATTCAGGTGTTACAGAGGGAAATATAAACTCCGAACGACTTATTTCCATGATGACAGTACAAGACAATTGTTTGGTATTTAACACAAAAGCCGTGTACTCAATAGAAAAATTTTTGTTGGCTAGAAGGATGATGTATTGGTCGGTTTATTTGCACAAAACTAGCTTTGTTGCGGAAGAACTTTTAGTGCGCTTTTTCCAACGCGCTACAACATTGATTCGAGTTAATAAAGACGTAAAAACTAGCGCCGCTTTAGATTTCTTTTTGCAGCACAACAATGCTAATATCGATGCAAAATGTAATGCCTTTGTTGCATTAGATGATTCCGACGTATGGATGATGTTAAAAGATGCCATTTCGAACGAAGATATTGTGTTGTCGACGCTTGCCAAAATGCTTTTAAGCCGTGAACTTCCTAAAAT
>CATIMP010000144.1 GCA_949528465.1 Bacteroidota bacterium
TGTCGGAGGACTTTCTACAAGAATTGGAACATAAAACCCCTGTTGAAGTTGGCGTTGAAGTGATGCGTCCATTCGTGGGTGGTACCATTCCAGAAGCACGACTTAAAAAAATTGTGGAAGACACATTGTGTTTTGATTTCCCACTGGTTCCAGTTCACGACGGTGTGGATACACTTGAATTGTTTCACGGGCCTACCATGGCGTTTAAAGATGTTGGCGCGCGTTTTATGGCACGCTGCATTGGTTATTTTAACGAACAAAGCCCTAAAAAAGTTACCGTTTTAGTAGCCACTTCTGGCGATACAGGTGGTGCTGTGGCTTCGGGGTTTTTAGGTATTGAAGGCACTGAAGTAATTATTCTTTACCCAAAAGGAAAAGTGAGTGATATTCAAGAATTACAACTCACAACTAATGGCAATAACATCAAAGCGATTGAAGTAGACGGCGTTTTTGATGATTGTCAAGAGATGGTCAAAACGGCTTTTTTAGATAAAGATCTGAATAACGCATACAACCTAACTTCTGCAAATTCGATTAATGTTGCGCGTTGGTTACCACAATCGCTTTATTTTTTCTTTGCCTACCAACAGTTAAAAAGACGAGGAATTGATAACGATTTGGTTTTCTCAGTGCCGAGTGGAAACTTTGGAAACATATGTGCAGGAATTGTTGCTAACAGATTGGGCTTACCGGTACATCATTTTGTAGCTAGTACAAATGTCAACGATACGGTACCTCGCTATTTGCAAACACAACAATACAACCCAAATCCATCCAAACAAACCATTTCCAACGCCATGGATGTGGGGAATCCTTCAAACTTTATTCGCATACAATCATTGTATGAAAATAATTTTGATGCGCTCAAGCAACAGTTCTCCTCCTATGCTTTTGATGACGACCAAACACAAGTAGCATTAAAAGCATTGTATAACGATCACAACTACGTTGCCGATCCGCATGGTGCTGTGGGGTATTTGGGTTTGCAAAAATACATGCAAGAGAATCCAAACACGCATGGTGTGTTTTTAGAAACAGCACATGCCATAAAGTTCCGCGATACCGTTGAGGAAAGCTTAAAAATTAAACTGGATATACCTGAGCAAATCCAACATATTTTGAACAAAACACCTAAGAAAACAGCACTGAAGGATTACGATGCCTTTAAGGCGTATTTACTCCAAAGTGCTTAGGTCAGGAAGCAAAAAATCATCCAAAACACTGGGCTCTTGCATCATTGCTTCAATAGCAGTTGCCGTTCGAGGTGCATAAGCAGAAAGATTTACAGGACCATCATCTGTAATCAAAATATCATCTTCAATACGCACCGCAATTCCCCACCATTTTGGATCGCATGGGCTATTTTCAGGAATATAAATTCCAGGTTCAACCGTAATGAGCGTATGGTGTCTAAAGGGTGCGTAAGTTCCAGCATCGTGAACGTCTAAACCTAAATAATGCGATGTACCGTGTGGAAAATAACGGCGTACTTCGCTTGCATCGCTGATAATTCCCAATCGCATTAATCCTTCTTCAATCACCTTTAAAGCTGCCATGTGTGGCGCACGCATGCTTGCTCCTACTACGGACGCTGCAATACCTGCCTCTTGTGCTTCATAAACAATATCATAAATGGCGCGTTGGGCTGGAGAAAACGTCCCATCCGCAGGAATAGTTCGGGTAACATCGGCGGTGTAGTTGTGATACTCTGCGCCCAAATCCATCAGTACCAAATCAGAGGCTACACGTGGTTTATCATTTGTTATGTAGTGTAACACACATCCGTTATGGCCACCACCAACTATAGAGGGATAACCTTCATATTCAGCGCCATATTTCTTAAACACAAACTCATGAATCCCTTGAATTTCACGTTCCGACATATTGGGATGCATGGCTTTCATCACCTCTACCTGGCCAACCGCAGAAATATAAATCGCTTTTTTTAGCAATGCTACTTCTTCTGGTTGTTTTATCTCACGTAAATCATCCATAATAATACCCAAGGTTTCCACATCCAAATTTGTCAATTGCAACTGCATTTGTTGTTTTAACTCGGTGCGTTGGCGCTCATTAATAGCTTTTTTGTATTGCAGTAAAAGTGTGTCTTTTTGCAATTCCGTATCACGGCGAAGCGATCGATCTAATACTTGCGCCACATTCGCAGAGCTATTTGCATCTGAAGTTGTAATATAACGATAAAGTGAGCTGCGTCTTGCAGAAAAGTCTTGTGGATATTTTGCTTTTATTTTAAAGGTTTCTATCAAGGAATACAGGTCTGCATCATTGGAAGCATCATCACGGACATCGTTTTCAAAATCAAAAAACAACACGCTATCAAACGAGTCAAAATTGGCATTAAACGAAGTGAAATCGGAGTTAAAAAACACATTCTTAAATCCAAGTCGTTCCTTTGCGCCCATGACACCAAGACGATAACCATCCCATTGTTCACGAAGGGGATCACGCTTTTGCACAAAAAGCACCTCGTTTGTGTGAACGGTATCTATTTGCTGTAATTCTTTGTAAATCAATAAAATAGCATGTGGCTCTTTTAAACCTGTGAGGTAATAAAAATTTGGGTCTTGATGGTAATGAAAATCTACATCATTAGCTCTGTTACGAATGGGATTGGCGAAAAACACGGCAACACTATTGGGTGGCATTTGCGCACGAACTGCAGCTCTGCGCTCAGTGTGGAACGCAGGTGTTAAGTAATCTGAAGGTAATTCCTGGGCGCTGAGCGGAAATGCTAA
>CATIMP010000145.1 GCA_949528465.1 Bacteroidota bacterium
AAGCGCAGCGTTTTGGAAGTGTTACGTCAACCGTTGGAAGATAGAGAGGTTACCATAGCACGTGCTAAATTCACTTTGACGTACCCTGCTTCGTTTATGTTGGTGGCAAGTATGAATCCAACACCTTCAGGCTTTTTTAACGATGATGCTACTGCTCCGGGACATTCGGCTGCTGAAATGCAACGTTATTTGGGAAAGATATCAGGCCCTCTTTTAGATCGCATAGATTTGCACGTTGAAGTGCAACCTGTTCCCTTTGAAAAATTAGCACAAACCCCATTGGCAGAACCGAGTTCAGCAATTCGACAACGGGTGTTGGCAGCACGCGAGCGTCAGCGCATTCGCTTTACTGATGTAACGCATGTACATCACAATGCCGAAATGAACACCAAGCAAATTCGCAAATACTGTGCGCTTTCCAAACCATCGCTGGCATTGTTAAAAACCGCTATGGATAGATTGCGCTTATCGGCAAGAGCCTATGATAGAATTCTAAAAGTAGCGCGTACCATCGCCGACTTGGAAGGCGAACAAGACATTTTAGATGCACATATTGCCGAAGCCATTCAGTACCGAAGTTTGGATAGAGAAGGCTGGTTGGGGTAAAATTTGAGTTGTAATCTCTTAAAATACACCAGCTGAATTTCAAAGAATAAAAAAATTCACACACTTATTTTACAATTTCAGTAAAAGTGTTGTTTGTGTTATATAAAAGGATAACACAATCGCTATATTTATGAAAACATAACGCTAAAAACCGCTATGATTTCAGTTCAAAATGCCCTAGAGATTATTGAGAAAACATCAAGGAATTACGGTTCTGAAACGATTTCTTTAGAAACTGCAGCGAACAGAATTTTAAGCACAACTGTTTATGCTACAATCAATATGCCTCCATTTAGACAATCTGCCATGGATGGTTATGCGATTCGGCAAACTACACGAGTTGCATTTAATGTTATAGGAGAATCAAAAGCTGGGGATGCGAATAATTTTTCCTTAAATGCGGATGAAGCTGTTCGCGTGTTTACAGGCGCATTAGTTCCAGACGATGCGGATACTGTAATCATGCAAGAGCATGTTGACAGTGAAGGGGAAAAGATTCAAATCAATACCATGCCCAAAAAGGGTGCTAACATTCGCAATACTGGCGAACAAATTTCGAAAGGTAATCTTGCCCTGGCAAAAGGGACGCGTTTAAATAGTGCTGCTATTGGTTTTTTAGCCTGCTTGGGAATTGCAGAGGTTTCTGTATTTACATTACCTAAAGTAGCCATCATTGTCACAGGAAACGAATTACAAGAACCTGGAAAAAATCTTCCCATTGGAAAAATATACGAAAGCAATGCGTCCATGCTTTCTGCTGCATTGGGTGCCATTGGTATACTGGACGTACAGTTTTGCAAAGTTGAAGATGATTTTACAGCAACAAAAGAAGCTATTGCTTCTAAACTATTGGAAAATGACGTTGTGTTAATTTCTGGAGGTATTTCTGTTGGGGATTATGATTTTGTTAGAAAAGCACTTGTTGAGTTGGGTGTTGAGGAACTATTTTATAAGGTTAATCAGAAACCTGGCAAACCGCTTTGGTTTGGAAAAAAGGACACGACTTTTGTGTTTGGACTTCCCGGAAATCCAGCTTCCGCTTTGACTTGTTTTTATGTGTATGTTTTGCCTTTATTACGAGATTTAGGGGGCTACGGCAAAACAGGTTTAGAAAAAGTAAGCGCTAAGGCCAACTTTAGTTTTCATAACAAATCCGGTAAAACCTTGTTTTTAAAAGCTTATTTGGAAAATGATTCAGTTGATTTATTAGACGGGCAGAGTTCTGCCATGTTGCACACCTATGCCAAAAGTAATGCGTTGGCTTGTGTTGATGCAAATACAGTTAATTTATCTGTTGGCGATATTGTTGAATGTCTAAAATTTGATTTTTGATGGAAATAAAGAGTAGGATATGGATTGAAGAAAAGGGCAAGCCTTTTATTGGGTTTGGTAGAATAAACTTATTGAAGGAAGTTGAGAAAACGGCATCTATAAGTGCAGCTGCGCGCGCAATGCATATGTCTTACAAAAAAGCATGGCAATTGTTAGATCAAATGAATAAACTTGCTCTTGAACCAGTTGTTATAAAAAATGTCGGTGGAAAAAGCGGTGGAGGAACTCAAGTTACAGACTATGGTGTGCTCTTGATTCAAAAATTTGAAGAGTTAAATACCCAATGCATTACTTTTTTAGAGGAAGAATTTAAATCATGGCAGTCATGACAACAACTACTTTAGGTCTTTGGATGCTTTTTGCGGTATTGCTTGTGTGTATTGCTTTTTTATACTCGAGTGTGGGTCATGGCGGCGCAAGCGGTTACATTGCACTTATGGCAGCATTTTCTTATCCCATAAGTTACATTAAGCCAACGGCTCTAATTTTAAACATCGCCATTTCTGGTGTTGCTTTTATTTATTTTAAGAAATATAACCACTTTACATGGTCGTTGTTTTACCCTTTTGCTATCGCCTCGATACCAGCAGCATTTATCGGTGGTTTTTTGGATATCAATACCAAACTCTACAAAATTGTATTAGCCTTTTTTTTAATGGTTGCTATTTTAAGGTTAATGGGAGTACTTAAAAACACATCTCAAAAATCAATAGCATTTAACACTCCATTAGCGCTTGGGATTGGTTTTGTTATTGGGTTGTTTTCGGGGATGATAGGCATTGGCGGAGGTATTATTTTAACGCCTGTTATTCTTCTGCTTGGATGGGGCAAAATGAAAGTAGCAGCTGCGGTATCGGCGTTGTTTATTTTTGTTAATTCCATAGCGGGAATTGTTGGATATTCAATTCATCATCAAATTTCAACTGAATCTTTTCGCCTTGTACCTATTGCACTTATTGGTGGAGTGCTTGGCGCAATCTATGGAAGCAATAAGGGGTCTCAAAAGGCGCTCAAATATGTATTAACTACTGTGCTGCTAGTAGCATGTTTTAAACTCATACTTTATTAATGGCAGCGCATACTAACATATCAGCTTACATTTTGTGTGGTGGGAAAAGCACGCGAATGCAACAAGAAAAAGGCTTAGTGCTTTATAAGGGAAAGCCCTTTGTACAGCATATTATTGATGCGGTAAAGCCCCTTACAGAATCATTAACCTTAGTGACATCCAATGCAGCGTACCACCGATTTGGATATCCGTTATTGGGTGATATTTATAAGGATAAAGGCCCTGTTGGAGGAATTTACTCCGCATTACATCACAGTCAAACAGATCAGGTGCTTGTACTCAGTTGCGATATTCCTAACATCACAACTCAAGTTTTAGAACGCTATTTGTTTTCGAACTCTAGCAAAAACGATGTGACGTACTTGGTAACTCATTCACATGAATGTCCGTTAGTTGGAATTTACGCCAAACATTTGGTTCCTGTATTTAAAAATGCCTTACACGACAATGCCCTAAGACTATTGGAACTTATTCAAAAACAAGACACAAAAACGATACAAGTTGCGCCACCTGATGAACATTTTATTAGAAACATTAATACCCAACAGGAACTAGAATCACTAATCCATATTTGATATGAAGCATTTAGATGCGTATAACCCTAAAGTTGTTTTAGTAGGAGCAGGGCCTGGAGACCCAGAACTGCTTACCCTCAAAGCAGTAAAAGCATTAGAAAAAGCAAAGGCTGTTTTGTATGATGCCCTTGTAAACGAAGATATATTAGCACATGCACCAAATGCAGTAAAGCTATTTGTTGGAAAGCGTCAAGGTGTTCATAGTTATCATCAGGATGAAATAAATGAATTGTTGTTAGCGTATGCAAAAAAGTACAACTATGTGGTGCGGTTAAAAGGAGGCGATCCCTTTATTTTTGGAAGGGGGAAAGAGGAAACCGATTACTTAGAAACCTTTGGCGTGCGAACTGCAATTATCCCTGGAATCACTTCTGCAGTCGCTGTACCAGCTGCGGTTGGAATTCCGGTGACACATCGCTCAGTTACCGAAAGTTTTTGGGTCATTACGGGGACTACTTCAGGTGGAAGTATTTCTGAGGACATCAAAATGGCTGCTGCATCATCGGCAACTGTGGTGATTCTAATGGGACTTGGAAAATTATCGCAGATCGTGTCCATATACAAAGAAAATAACCGCGTAGATTACCCAATTGCAGTTATACAAAACGGCACAAAAGAGAATGAAAAATCTGTAGTAGGAACAATAGGCACGATTGAAGGTATTGTAAGCGAAAACCAAATATCTACTCCTGCCATCATTATTATTGGAGATGTGGTAAATGGACACGATAGTAAGTTAACTTATTTCAAAGAATCGTTTATGGAAGAGGAATTTATTTATCAAAACTTAAACATTTACCCTTGAGTTTAATTTAGTTAAAACATAGATTATATGATTGTTGTAAAATATTTTGGCGTAATCGCCGAGCATACAAATTCCACAGAGGAGCAAATAGGTTTATCTGAGTTAAGCCTACCAGATTGTGTTGCTGCTTTGATGAAAAAATACAGCTTTGAAGACGTTCAGTTCTCCATTGCGCTAAACCAAAATTTAATTGATAAGTCAAGTGATATAGTGTTAAGGGCTAACGATGAACTTGCTTTTTTACCTCCATTTGCAGGCGGATGATTATGGAACGTTATAAAAAACAAATACAACTTTCACAGGTAGGTATTTCTGGTCAAGAGGAACTGGAAAAAGCCAAGGTTTTAATCGTTGGCGCAGGTGGCTTAGGATGCGCTGCCTTACCTTATTTGGTAGCGTCTGGTGTTGGGACTGTTGGAATTATAGATGGCGATACTGTTGAGATGAGTAATTTACATCGTCAAGTACTCTACTCCGAAAATGATATTGGTCGCTATAAGGTTAAAGCGGCCAAAGCGCATTTACAAGCGATGAATACAACTGTCACTATTCAGGACTATGCATACTTTCTTTCTGCTGAAAATGCCTTGGCGCTCTTCGCATCCTATGATTGTATCGTTGACGCCACAGACAGTATAGCATTGCGCTACTTGATTAATGATGCTTGCGTACTGACAAATAAGCCCTTTGTGTATGGATCTATTTACAAATTTGAAGGTCAGGTTTCTGTATTTAATTATAAAAACGGACCAACATACAGGTGTTTGTTTGACAAAAATGAAACCAAGACCCCTAATTGTGACGCACTAGGTGTTTTAGGAACTACAGTTGGTTTTATAGGGATGCTTCAAGCAAATGAAGCATTAAAAGTGATTTTAAATATAGGCGATTTGCTTTCGGGAACGCTACTGATTTATGACATGTTAAATCACCGCCAGAATAAGATTCAATTCACCAAAAATGAACAGCTCGTAATTGATGATGCCTTTTATAAGGCCGCACATTTGAAAACGCGTATTCACGAAACTACTTTTGACGAAGCCCGTACCAAAAAGACAATATTTTTGGACGTTAGAGAATTTGATACGCAACCTGTTATCAAGTTGTCTAATTCGATACAAATACCGCTTTCAATATTGGAACAAAAACTTGACGAGCTAAATAAAAATCAACATTACACCATTTTTTGTCAGCGCGGTAAACGAAGTCTAAAAGCGATAGAAATACTAAGAAATAATATGTTTAACCACCTAGCGAATGTTACAAACGGCGTAGCTAGTTTCAAATCTCATTTTAAAGATGAAATCCATATTTATTAAAGGTCCCATAACAGCTGCATTTATTGCAAATTCGATTTCAAAACACCAAGTAAAGCACAATATTGGTGCGCACAATATTTTTTTGGGTCAGGTACGCGCTGACGAAATAGATGCCAAAACAGTTTCGTCAATAAACTTTACAGCCTATGAGGATATGGCTAATAAAGCAGCTCATGATATTAGAGAAAACGCTTTTGAGAAATTTGATCTCAGCTGCTTACATATATACCACAGTTTGGGTGATGTTAAGGTAGGGGAGGTGTGTCTTTTTGTTTTTGTATCTGCTCCACACAGTCCAGAAGTGTATGCGGCTACAGAATACCTTGTCAAGTCCGTAAAAAAGGAAGTTCCCATTTTTGGTACAGAAATTTTTGAAGACAGCACGTATCAATGGAAAGTAAATAAATAAGCTATGGTAGATATTACACACAAAATTAAAACCCTTCGAGAGGCAACAGCACAAGCCATTGTTTGCGTCAGCAAATCTGAAACAATAGATGCAATAAAAAACAATACTGTACCAAAAGGGAACATCTTTGAAATTGCTCGTGCAGCTGGCTTATTTGCCGCAAAAAACACACATCACACAATACCAGATTGTCATCCGTTGCCAATAGAATTTACAGCTATTGATTACGCATTAGAGGATTCTAGTATTCTTATTTCTGTGACAGTTAAAACGATTTATAAAACAGGAGTAGAGGTAGAGGCAATGCATGCCGCTTCTGTAGTAGCACTCACGATTTATGATATGTTAAAACCAATTGATAAGCAAGTTGAAATTGGGACTATCAAATTGTTAGCGAAAAAAGGCGGGAAGAGTAATTTGAAGTTAACGCATGCTACACAGCTTACTGCTAGCGTGATTGTGTGTTCAGACTCCGTATCGCAAGGAACAAAACAAGACACAGCAGGAAAATCGATTATTGAAGTGTTGAAAGCAAACGCCATTAGCGTCTTAAACTACGATGTGATTCCAGACGAAATTGAAGAGATTCGTTCCAAAGCGATTGCGTACTCAGAAAAAACAAATTTGGTTATTTTCACTGGTGGTACGGGATTGTCTTACAGAGATGTTACGCCAGAGGCATTACTTCCAATTTTAGAAAGACGCATACCTGGTATAGAAGAAGCAATTCGAAATTATGGTCAGGAACGCACGCCATACGCTATGCTTTCTCGTAGCGTTGCAGGAACCATTGGAGATGCATTACTATTAGCCATGCCGGGCTCTACAAAAGGCGCAAAAGAATCTATGCAAGCTGTATTTCCGCATATCACACATGTATTTAAAATACTTAAAGGCCAACAACACTAATGATCAATAGCAGTAGTATTTTAACGGATAAGTTTGGTCGAAAGCACAATTACTTAAGAATATCTCTTACAGAGCGATGCAATTTGCGTTGCACGTATTGTATGCCTGCCGAAGGTATTGCATTAACTCCTAGGCAACATTTGATGAATGCTGATGAAATTTATCAGATTGCCAAAGTGTTTGTGGAAAATGGTGCAGATAAAATAAGATTAACGGGGGGCGAACCCTTAGTGCGAAAAGATTTCCCAGAAATATTAGCAAAACTCGCGACACTCAATACAACGCTCACATTAACAACAAATGGGGTTTTAGTTGATCGATTTATTGAAGATTTTAAGTCTTGTGGAGTAACAACGGTTAATGTCAGTTTAGATAGCTTGCACCCCCAAAAGTTTAGCAGGATAACAAGACGAAATACTTTTTCTAAGGCTTTTGAAAACATTAAACTATTACAAGAAAACGGATTTAATGTCAAAGTTAATGTTGTCCTAATCAAAGGCTTTAATGATAATGAGATTGTTGATTTTATCAAATTGACACAGACAGCGGATATAGCAGTTCGGTTTATAGAATTTATGCCTTTTAAGGGAAATGATTGGGATAAATCTAAACTGGTTACGCAGCAAGATATATTAAGTAAAGCAGCAGATTTTTTTGGATATCAATATTTGGAAGTTTTAAAAAACGAGCAGAATTTTACTGCACGTGCGTATCGGATATCTAATTTTAAAGGGACATTTGGAATCATTAGTTCCGTTACAAATCCATTTTGTGATTCCTGTAATCGGATAAGACTAACTGCCAACGGAAGGATAAAAAATTGTTTGTTTTCAAATAAAGAAACCGATCTATTAAATGCACTTAGAAGTAATGAACCGCTTGAGCCTTATATATATAAAGCGCTTGTCAACAAACAAGCTATTAGAGCGGGAATGTCTGATTTTCAAAAACTTAGTGATCCACAACAACACTCCGAAAACAGAAGTATGCTAACTATCGGAGGTTGATTTTCTTACCAAGGTTTTTTTCTTGTAACTTGTTTTGGATGAGCCACAAAGTGCACATGTATAGTTGTCAGGAAGATCACTAAAAGCTGTATTAGCAGCTATATTTTGTGTTAAATCTCCGAACGTCTCATCATAAACTGTTAAGCAATTTGTACATTGAAACACGTCTACATGAATTTCTTCTTCTTCAACCTTTTCTGGGGTTTCAACTACATCATTTTCTGTACCTAATTGTTCAAAATACAAAACACTTAACTCCATTAACAGGTTTGGTAGTGCTATTCTGTCAACCTCTTGCACATGCGTGATATATTCTCTTGTATTTGGGTCAAAGTTTCTTGCGTATAGCAAATTATACGTATCTCTAATATTATAGTCAGAAAGTTCTTTAGGCGCTGCGTTCTTTTCAATGACTACTGAAGTAAAGTAAAACCCTTTATTCTTAAGATTGGATATTCCAAACGTCAATCCGTAGGTGCTGATGTCATTTTTGTCAAAATTCTGAACTAAGAACTTTTTAAGTTCCAATGCCTCGTTATCTCCTACTGGTAAATGCCAGTTTAACTCTAATAAGGAGTGCCTAACATTTATACCATACTTACCCAAAAACTTTTCCCAAATAAGCTTCGTTTCTCTTGGGATACCATTAATAATGAATGACTTCCACGGCGTGATGGATATCTTTCCAATTTTACACTCTGAGCACAATTCACAAAGCGCCTTTAAAAAGGCTAAATCATAGCGATTATTACGCCAATATAAGCCCAACCAATACTTGTCAGTTCCAATTTTATTCATGCCCTCATAATAGGGGAATGGGTGAAATGGAATATGTAGTGCTTCTACTATGGTTTGATTATTTGTTTCTAAAGCATCGTTAACCAATTCAAAAATCATTTCGGTATTATGAGGTTCTTCTTTTAATAAGTTTTGTATTGCGTTGGTAATTCCAGCAATGTCCCAACTGTAAATTAAAGCAGGATAAGGCTCAGCTGTGTCCCAATGCGGCAGCCTTATGTATAAGTACCAATAATCCTCATTTTCGGATGCTATAAAGTTTAGGTGTCCCGAGAATAGTGGAACCAATCTTTGCTTTGGATCTGTAATATTTATTTTTAATTCATATTCTTTTTTGAATTGTTCTAAGACATAAAGATATTTATCACTGGTGAGCCAAGGCGTTCTAGGAAAAATATCAGCACACAAATAAGAAGATGAGATGTTTTCTGATTTTGTTTTCTCAGGATCAATAAGTTTAAAGTTTCCTACGGACGTTATGTGCTGGTCTTCTAATGCTTCTGGAAATATAATATCCTGTCTAGAGCCAAAAGAAATTGCATTTAAGCCCATGTTTTCCACATAGACACAAATTGCTTTTAATTCGGAAGGTGAAAGTACACCCCCTTTAATCATTAATCTGTGTAAGCTTTTCATGACACCAACTGTTTTTGAGATTTCAAAAGCTCCAAAACTTCTGTTTTACAACTACCACAACCTAATCCTGCTCCTGTGTGTTTGCACAGTTCATTAAAGCCATCGTGCCCGCTTTCAATAGCTTCTGTGATATTGCCTTCCCCAACTTGACTACACGAACAAATAAGTTTTCCTTTTACAGGTTTGTCATTAGATGTTCCGCGTAACAAGGTTTCACGTTTATTGGAAAGCTCAACTTTTCCTTCGATAAGACTTTTAAACTCTGCAAATTCGTTTTTGTCGCCAACTAATATGGCGCCAATTAATAAGTCATCTTTTATGATACATTTTTTATAATAGCATTTGGTTATATCTGTAAAGATGACTTCTTCGTAGGCATAGTCATCACTAGGAATATTAATGTCTCCGATGCTACATAGGTCTAAGTCACTAAATTTCAGAATATTCATTGCCACAGAACCTTTATAAATGCTGCTAATGTCGCCTAAAATAAAGTTGGCCAAAATAGATGCTTGTTCTTCAGCAGCAGAAGTAATGCCTAATAAGGTATTTTTAAATTCGGCAATTTCGCCTATTGCAAAAATAGCGGGATCTGAAGATTGCAAATTTTGATTTACAACCACACCTCTTCCACAAGTAATTCCAGCGGTCTTGGCCAATTCAATATTTGGACGCGTTCCTATAGCATATACTATGGCGTTTGAGGTAAATGATTTGCCACTTTTTAAGGTGATTTCCAATTCTTTAGCATCATCGCTGTCAAAGACGGTACTGACTTCATTCGAAAAGAATATCTGAACACCTAACTTTTCAACATGTCGTGCCAAGAGTTTACTTGAAAGCTGGTCGAGTTGGCGTTCCATCAATCTAGAGCCTCTTTGTATAAGTGTTATGTTTAAATTTTCTTCTTTAAGAGCTGCAGCTAACTCCAAGCCTAACAAACCACCGCCAACTATGGTAACGTGTTGTTCCTGTGCAGGCATTCCTGTATCGTCTAAATAAGCTTTAAACTTATCTGCATCTGATTTACTTCTTAACGTAAAGCGACCAGGTAAGTCTAGCTGTACATCATTTGGAATAATCGCTCGACTTCCTGTGGCCAAAATGAGTTTATCATAACTATGTGTATTCCCTAGGTTGTCAGTAGCAATTTTGGCAACGCTGTCAATAGCAACAATAAAAATACCATTGTATAAATCTACTTTCAGCTTCTCTAGTTCTTGTTCTTTTATTTTTTTCAGCTTTTTCCAGGAAAGCTTATCCGTGACATATTCAGGCAATAAAACACGGTTGTAAAATACATTGGCTTCTTTAGAGAACACACTAATGCTATCTGTTTCGTTGTGGTGTCTGTAATTTTGTACAAATCTGAATGCTGCAGCACCAGCTCCAACAACTACAATTTTTTCTTTTGGTTTTTTGTATTTGGAAACAGAAACTCGAGTATATTTAAAATCAGGTTCTTTAGAAAAAGGGTCTACGACCGTATTTGTTAAGTTGTTAGCCCTATTTAAGTCGCTATTTAATTGTTTGCCCCAATGCATCGGCAAAAACACGACATTGAACTTTACGTTGTCCGTGATTTTTGCTCTAACCCTAACCAAACCGTTCTTGCTTTTGACTTCTACAACATCCTCATTTTTGATGTTATTCAGCAATGCATCTGCTTTATTTATTTCTAATACGGGACTGTTGTAATGGGTTTTTAGTCGAGAAACCTTTCCTGTTTTTGTCATTGTATGCCACTGATCTCGAATTCTTCCTGTCGTTAGAACCAAAGGGTATTCAGTGTTTGGCGCATCGGATACATTGTTGGTGTACTTTGGCACATTAAACATAGCTTTTTGTGAAGGCGTATAGAATATACGATCTTCGAAGAGCCTAGGCGTTCCTTTGCTATTGTGTGATGCTACTGGCCACTGAAAAGTACCTTCTTGTTTTAATCTGTCATAATTCAAATGTGAAACATCAATATTGGTGCCTTTTGTCATTAGAGAATATTCTTGATATATCTCGCTAGTTGAATTATAATCGAATCCATGAAAGCCCATTTTTTTTGCAAACGCACAAAGGATTTCTACATCTGGTTTCGCCTCTCCTGGAGCTTCAATAACTTTAGGTAAGTACGAAATTCGCCTTTCAGAATTGGTCATTGTGCCTTCTTTCTCTGCCCATGCAGCAGCAGGTAGCACCAAATCAGCATACGCCAAGGTGTCAGATTTTTCAGAGATGTCTTGAACAATAACAAATTTTGCATTTTTTAAAGCCTTTTCAATTCTGTGGGCGTTTGGCATACTCACCATAGGGTTGGTGCATATAATCCAAACAGCTTTCATTTTCCCACTTTCAAGGGCATCAAACATTTCTGTAGCTGTATACCCAGGTTTGGGTGAAATTTGATCTACATTCCAAAATTTGGCAACTTCATCTCTGTGCGTTTCATTTAACAGGTTTTTATGCACTGCCAATAAGTTAGCCATTCCACCAACTTCACGGCCTCCCATAGCATTAGGTTGTCCTGTTAATGAAAATGGTCCAGATCCCGGCTTGCCAATATGACCTGTTATCAAGGATAAATTAAGCAGTGAATAATTTTTATATGTTCCAATGGAGCTTTGGTTTAATCCCATTGCCCACATGCTAATAAACCCATTAGCATTACTTATTAATGCTGCTGCCTTTTTGATTTCATCAACGGTAATACCGCAAATTTCTGCAGCTTTTATTAATGGCGTCGTTTGTACATGACGTTTATAGGCTTCAAAATTTTCAGTGTGATTTGCAATAAAGTGTTTATCAATTTTACGCTTATCAATTAATCGTTTTGCTATTGCGTTGTTTAAAACAATATCTGTTCCCGGATTGATTTGAAGATGTAAATCAGCAAAATTTGCAGAATCTGTTTTTCTAGGATCAACAACAATAATCGTAACATTTGGATTGTTGCGCTTGTGTTCTTCTATTCTTCTAAAAAGAATTGGATGGCACCAAGCTGGATTTGCCCCTGAAATTAAAAAACAATCTGCCAATTCAATATCGTCGTATGAAATGGGTACAGAATCTTCTCCAAAAGTATTTTTGTATCCAACAACAGCCGAACTCATGCAAAGCCTTGAGTTGGTATCAATATTATTCGTCCCTAAAAAGCCTTTTGTGAGTTTATTCGCAATGTAATATTCTTCGGTGAGGCATTGACCAGAAACATAAAAACCAACGCTATCTGGACCGTATTTATTGATAATTGACTTAAATACGCTTGCAGCTCTTTCTAGTGCGTCATCCCATGTTACTTGTTCAAGTGGATATGATTTGTTCCAACGCATTTCAGGGTAGAGTAGTCTGTCCGTTGTGTCGTTTGCTACATAGTGGAGATTCATTCCTTTTGAGCAAAGCATACCTTTATTGACAGGGTGGTCTTTGTCGCCTTCAACGCTTATCAAACCGTTTGGATCTTTTTTAACTATGATACCACAGCCAACACCACAATACGAACACGTTGTTTTGATTTTGTCCTTATGCACACTCAAATTTTTAATTTACTATATGTTATAAAATTAAGTATTTATACTTAATTTATTTACCTAGAAGCACATTCTAACAAAAATTATCAGATTGATGAAATATGGCCTTCATTTTAGCGAACGATTAAAATTAATATGTTTTAAATTGGAATTTATAATTCAATAATCAAGGTTCAATTCCGAAACTTTATTTGACAGTTCCATTAGATTTTTAACACTGAGCTTTTTCATCAAATTAAATCGATGTACTTCTGCTGTTCTTTTACTAACGTCCAGTTCTGCAGCAACTTCTTTATTGCTTTTTCCAGATAAAATTAAGCCCAATATCTGTTTTTCTCTCTTTGTCAGATTGTATTCATTTTGCTGAATTTTGTCTTTTGATATTTCTTTTTTATCACCTCCCATCATATTCTTAACTATGATAGCAGAAATATCACCTGCAAAGTATTTGCCACTTGACGCTACAGTTCGTAATGCTTTTAAGAATTCAGATTTACTAGAACCTTTTAATAAGTATCCATCTGCACCAGCTTCAATTGCCTCTAAAACATATTCTTCAGAATCGTGCATAGACAGCATTATAGTTTTTATGTTACTGTAATGCTTTTGAACTTCTTTAACTAATTCTATGCCGTTTAAGTGGGGCATCTTAATATCCGTTATAAGTACGTCGGGTTGTTGTTTCTCTAGAATTTGAAGGGCTTCAATTCCATTTGATCCTTCATCAATAACATTGATGTCATGTTCTTCTTCTAGGAGTAGTTTGATTCCATCTCTTACTAAGACATGATCATCTATAAGTAGTACATCCATTTTATATGCTTTTAATTAAAGTTAGTGCAATTTACGTAACATTACGTAGTTTCTATGGGTATATTAACGGTGATGCGTGTTCCGTTCCCTTCAGATGAATTGATAAAGATGCGCCCGTTGATGTATTTAACGCGCTCTTTCATAAACATCAATCCTAGTCCACCAATACTATCCTTACTTCTTTTGCTGTTTTTTGAATCAAATCCAATTCCGTTGTCATCGATAACCACGCTAAGCATTTTTTCGCTGTGCGAAAGCGAGACAATAATATGGGAAGATTCGGCATATTTTAATGCATTATTAACGGCCTCTTGTGTAACTCGGTATACATTTACTTCAGTCAATGTATCTAGCCTTTTGTTAAATTGTGATTTGTTGTAAAACTGTACTTTTTTGTCGTAGTATTTATTGATTTGAGTTGTGAATTTCGCCAATGCTGGCGCAATGCCGTAATCGCCTAGTTCTGGCGGTGCAAGATTAAAGGTTGCTGTTCTTACTCCAACAATAATATTTTTAGCGAGTTCTTTAAGGTATTCGACTTTTTCAGTTGTTTTGTCAACGTTTTTAGCGTTAATACTTTCTAAATTAAATTTTAACCCTGTAAGCATTTGTCCAATGCCGTCGTGCATGTCTTTGGCAATTCGTTTTTGTTCCCGCTCTTGATTTTCAATAATCTTACTTGTAATTATTTTTTGTTGATTTACTTTCTCTAAATAGCGATCGTTAGTAAGCTTTTCAATTTCTAATTTCGCCTTTTTTCGCTTGGTAATATCAGATGCAACTACGACAAGTTCTGTTTTTCCTTTGCTTTCAAAAAAAGGCACAATGTACATGTCTAGCCAAACGTCTTCTTTGTTTTTTGTAGTGGCTTTAATTTCACCGTTCCAACCAAACTTATCGTGTGTTGTTAAGATGTTTTGTATTTCGTCTTGTTCTTTTTTGTGAATAGATATGAGCTCATAAAACTTTTGCCCTTGTGAAAAAGAAGAAATTTTAAAACGTTTGGAAAATTTATCACCCAAATCTATAACAGAACCATTGGGCAAAACTCTTGCAAACAAAAGGGTTTTGTCCATCAAGTCATTAAACTTCCTGATTTTTAAAACTGAATTTTCATTCTTCTCACGAAGCATATCAGCATCTTTGGCTGACTGTAACGCCTCGTTTTTAGATTGAATTAAACTAGAAATAATTCGTTTTACAAATTTTGCAGATGGGAAAAAGATAAAAATAAACTCAAAAAACAGCAGCGCCAGCGTTATTATCATTAATAAAAACTCAAGTCTACGCAATGCATATACTTTTTCATTAGCTTCCTTTTCGTATTGATTTACAATAGTATCCATCAATACAAGAAACTTTTGTTCGTTGTTTTTAACAATGCTAACGTTCTTAGCTATTGTTTCACCTAGTTGATCTTGTGGGATAATATGTATGTTCCTAGATGCTTTTTGAATGGACTGGTAAAACGGCTCAATAGCTGCAAACATAGAATCAATTATTTTGCTGTTATTTCCAGGGAGTCCTAGCGTAAGATTTCCATTTTTTAGCCCCATATGTGAGTCTTCCCAGAGTTTTTGCGTTTCTGTAAGTTGACCCTTTAAAGTACGTATTTTTTCGCTGTCTTTTTCTTGGGAGATAAATAATATTTGCTTTGTAAGCTTTTGACTTAACATTCGTTGTCTTCCTGCCACGTTTATTACCGAAGAGTCACTTTGTTGGTCATTTAAATATTTTCTGATGATAAGTTGACTTACAACAACAGACACTGCAATAGCACTCAATGCTATAATGTACAGTCTTTTGAGCTTATCAAAAGTACTTGTGTCTAGTGGTGTTGTATTAATTGTCATTTTATACTAATGCCTTTTTTACCAAGGAACTTCCTTGTTTAGATAGCTTTAAGCGCAACGCTGCTTCTTGTCCTCTTACAGACATCTTCCCCCATGTTTTTTTGACAATGTCAATAATCTTTTCGTCCGTGTGTTTGGCGATAAATTCATCAAAATAGTATTTCAGAAAAACCAAACATGCAACATCTTCAAGCTGTTGCGTTTCCTCATCTTTTTTAAGCTGTTTTTTGTGTATTAAAAAGGATACACGCGCAATAAAAGTGGTATCATAACCCACTTGTTTTAGAATTTCACCAGCCAGCGCTGAATGCATTTTTTTGAGATCATTTCGCCAAAGAAAATATCCAGTACGATTCATTGCATATTCCTTTCTATCAATTTTCCAGCGACATATATGTTGCGCTCTTACAGCCAATTGTAATTCCTCAGAGGCATTTGGATATATAGCTAAAAGCTGATGTGTCATTCGTTGCGCATATAATAATTCTTTCGGGTAAACAGTCCCTTCAAAAATAGTTTTGTTGGGATCATTGGCATTTTGTTCATCCATAAGGACGATTGCGGTGTCTAGGGTTTTTCTCAAAATAATTAGATTATTTAGTTTGCACTAAATTTAATCTGAAAATCCTATAAACACAAAATCATCTTCAATTTTCACGGGATAGGTAGCTATTGCATCTAAATCTCCATTCAAGTTTTCACCACTTTCCAATGAAAATGTTTTTTTGTGCATTGGACAAGCAACTTTTGGTGTTCCCTTTTCATCTCCAATCATTCCTCTACTTAAGACCATCTCTAGTTTATGCGGACACACATTCTGACATGCATACCACTTATTTAAACGAGTAAAATTAAATACTGCAATTTGTTTGTCTTTATATTTTACGCAAGCACCTCCATCTGATGGGAAGTCACTTTTTGCTGCAGCTTTGAACCAAATAGTTACATCTTCCAGCGCCACAGCGTCATACTTTTCTAAGATACTTTCCATTTTTTGCGTTCTATATTAACTCCAAGATTTAGGCATTTTTTGTTCTCTCATAGGAACAAATACCATATTATCATCTTCTTCCTTGCTGTTAACAAAATGGGTGAAGCGTTTCATCATTTCAGGGCTGTTAACAGCCTGTGTCCATTCGCATTCATACTTATTTACAAGCGCTTCCATTTCTTTTTCCAAATCATCAGCTATTCCTAGAGTGTCTTCTATGATTACTTCTTTCAAATAATCCAAACCACCTTCAAGTCTTTCTTGCCAAGCTGCTGTTCGTTGTAGCGGTTTTGCTGTTCGCATGTAGAACATGAGGTAACGATCTAGGTATTTGATAACCGTGTCATTGTCGATTTGCTCTGCAAATAATTCTGCATGTCTTGGGTTGGCACCACCGTTTCCACCTACATATAAATTCCAGCCACCTTCTACTGCAATTAGGCCAAAATCTTTACCTCTTGCTTCTGCACATTCGCGAATACACCCAGAAACACCCCCTTTTATTTTGTGTGGTGCACGTATACCCCGATATCTGTTTTCAAGTTTAATACCAAAACTTACACTTTCATCCATGCCATAACGACACCATGTTGAACCTACACAAGTTTTTACGGTTCTCAGCGATTTTCCATATGCATGTCCGCTTTCAAAACCGTGACTGATGAGATCTTTCCAAATCAAAGGAAGTTGACTAAGGCTAGCACCAAATAAATCGACACGAACCCCTCCAGTAATTTTAGTGTATAATTTGTATTTTTTTGCAATTTGACCAAGTGCAATAAGTTTGTCTGGCGTGATTTCACCGCCTGGAACTCGTGGGACTACAGAATATGAACCGTTTCGCTGGATGTTCGCCAAAAAGCGATCGTTGGAATCTTGAATTGCGTATTCCTCATTAGCGGTATCCGCATTTATAGTTGCCATTAATGATGCAATAAGCGGCTTACATAGTTCGCACCCATGCCCACCATTTCCGTGGTTGTCTAGTACTTCGTTAAAGGTTTTGTGCCCTTTTACCTGAATAATTTTATATAAGTCTTGTCTGTTAAAGTCAAAATGCTCGCATATAGCGTCTTTGACAGTTATACCTAAAGAATTAAGCGTAGCGTTGGTAAGATCAACAACCATAGGTTTACAGCCTCCGCATCCTGTGCCTGCCTTGGTACAGCTCATGACTCCAGCTACATCGGTTGCTTCTCCATCAGAAATAACTTTGCTGATTTCTCCCTTACTAATATTTTCACAAGAACAAATTTGCGCTTCGTCTGGAAGATCCATTACATCTCCAAAACCACCGCTTTCGCCACGTGCTCCTAAAATTAGATCTTCTGGGTTTTCAGGAAGAGCCATTTCGTTCAAAAACATTTGATGTAGCATATTATAATCATCAGCATCACCAACAAGAATTCCGCCCAAAAGTTTTTTACCGTCCAAAGACACATTAATTCTCTTATATGAAAATTTAGTCTTGTTTTCAAAGACAATGGATAAGCCTTTATCCGCAGGCATATAGGGCGAGCCAAAGCTCGCTACATCTACACCAATTAGTTTTAATTTGGTTGACATGTCAATTGAATCAGGCATGACAACGTCCGCATTACCCAAAATTTGATTGGCAGCCACATTAGCCATGTCGTAACCAGGTGCAACTAATCCGTAAATCATTTGATTGTAAAGGGCAACCTCTCCTATAGCAAAAATAGATGGATCAGAAGTTTTCATCGTGTTGTCTACATGTATTCCACCTCGTGTTCCAACGCTAAGTCCTGAAACCCTTCCTAGTTCGTCCCTTGGACGAATTCCAGCCGAAATGATTAACATATCAACATCTAAGACATCATCTTCTCCAAATTCCATACCTACTATAGCACCATTTCCGAGTATCTGGTTTGTTGCCTTGCTTAAATGAATGTGAATCCCCATGGATTCTAATTTCAATTGTAAGACTTTACTGCTTCTTGCGTCTAATTGACGCGGCATTAATTTAGGTGCAAATTCTACAACATGTGGCTCAAGACCCATGTCCAAAACAGCTTTTCCAGCTTCAAGTCCAAGTAATCCACCACCTAAAATTGCGGCTCTGCCATTATTTTTACGCGTGTTAATTTTTTTGGCATAGGTCATCATGTCTTCAAGATCCTCAATGGTTCGGTAAACAAATACACCTTCTTTTTCAACCCCTTTTATTGGTGGTACAAAAGGAGAAGAACCTGTAGCTAAGACAAGATAGTCGTAATGATAGGTTTTTTTGGATTTGGTAGTAATACTTTTTTCCGCTCTATTAATATCAGAAACATATTCGTTTGTGATTAGCGAAATATCGTTTTCTTCATACCAAGATTTTGGTGCTAGCTCTAGCGCAGTTGCATCCTGATTTTCAAAAAACTCACTCAAATGCACCCTGTCATAAGCGGGTCTAGGCTCTTCGCCGAAAACAATTAAGTTGTATTTTTTTTCAGCGTCCAAGGAAACAAGCTTTTCACAAAACTTGTAGCCTACCATTCCATTTCCAACAACAATTATATTTTTCATACTTGTGTTTAATTCATACGTATTGTTAGTTCAAAAATAAGTAAAAATACTTAATAAATAAGCGTATGTACGTATTTTTTAATACTTTTGTAACTGTAATTTCTTTTCATAATGCCTAATACATCATTGAATATTATGTCCTATATCGAATCTGTAGAAATTCTCCACAAGAATTTGCCAGAAGCGTATTTAGAACGTATTAAGGACTCCATTAATATAATTAAGTGTAGCAAAAAGCAGCAATTTATTCTTGAGGGTACACCTGTTAACGGTCTATTTTTTATATGTAGTGGCAGGGTGAAAGTTTTTAAAACGGGGATAAATGACCGTGAACAAATTTTGAGATTTGTAAAACAAGGGGAGATTGTGGGTCATAGAGGTTTTGGTACTCGAAAAAGCTATGCCATTAGCGCGATAGCATTAGAGGATACGATTCTGTGTAACTTATCTAATGAATTACTTGATAAAGTGCTAAAAGAGCTTCCCGCACTGACATACGATCTTATGCTGTTTTATGCGAATGAACTAAGTGCATCTGAGTCTAAAGTGAAAGCAATTGCACAAATGACCGTTCGTGAAAAAGTAATTGACACATTATTGTATATAGACCGAAAGTTTGGGCGTAATTTAAAGGGATATCTTGATTTACAACTCAGTAGAAAAGAAATTGCAGCATTTGCAGGTACTACAGATGACCAAGTTATTAGAACGCTTTCCTCACTTAAGAAAGATGGGCTAATCAACATAGCTGGCAAACGTATTGGTATACATGACAGAGCTCAGCTTAGTAAAGAGATTTCTGATCACAACTTTTTCCTACAAAGCTAATAGTGCTGTATAAGATAATATTAGGAGATTACAGCAAATCATAACTACATTTTAATTTCAGTCTTGCCTCTTATATACCGGACATTTTCATTTTTTGTAGAATGAATCTCCAACACAAAGTGCGTTTACGCAGAAATACGTAATTCTGGATTTTTATATTTAAATAAAAATACGTATTTCTTATGATTTTATATTCTATTGTCTATTAGGTGTTTATGTCAATTATATGTGTATTTAACATGTTTAAACAACTCATAAACAAGTTATTTACAATACCTAAAAGATGGTTTTAAGCTATTTTTTTACACCTTCATTTTAAAAGATGTCTTCTACATTTGTGTCAAATAAGTATAAATACGTAGTTTAACATAAAACAATATTCATGAAAGTATCCATTTTAACATCCATTAAACTCCTTGTCTTAGCAACACTACTCGTGTCTTGCGGCAGCGGAGGAAAAAAAGAAAAAAAATCAGATGCTGCTGACGCAGCACCAAAAGCATTGCTTGCAATAGAAAAACCTCAATTAACTTTTGGGTTTATTAAATTAACCGATATGGCTCCTTTAGCAATCGCTAAAGAAAAAGGCTTTTTCGAAGATGAGGGTTTATTTGTTTCTGTTGAGGCGCAATCGAATTGGAAGAATGTATTGGACCGTGTTATCGATGGTCAATTGGACGGCTCGCACATGTTAGCCGGTCAGCCAATAGCAGCCGGCGCTGGTTTTGGTAGACAAGCAGATTTAGTTACGCCATTTTCAATGGACTTAAACGGTAACGGTATCACAGTATCGAATGATGTGTGGTCGAAAATGAAACCAAATGTACCTAAAGATGAAAGTGGAAAGCCTATTCATCCTATTTCTTCAGAGGCATTAAAGCCCGTAATTGAAGATTACAACAAATCTGGTAAGCCTTTTAAAATGGGTATGGTATTTCCTGTTTCTACACACAATTATGAGATTCGTTATTGGCTAGCTGCAACTGGAATTCATCCAGGGATGTACACGGCAGATAATGTACAAGGACAAATTGACGCAGAAGTTTTGCTTTCTGTAACGCCTCCACCACAAATGCCTGCAACACTTGAGTCAGGTACAATTTATGGTTATTGTGTAGGTGAACCATGGAACCAACAAGCTGTATTTAAAGGAATTGGTGTTCCAGTAACTACAAATTATGATATCTGGAAAAACAACCCAGAAAAGGTTTTTGTAATGACTAAAAAGTTTGTAGAAGAATACCCAAATACTGCCATTGCGGTTACAAAAGCACTAATTAGAGCCGGTAAATGGTTAGACGAACCATCTAACAGACCAGAAGCGGTTAAGATTTTATCTATGCCACAGTATGTTGGTGCTCCTGAAGCGGTATTAGCAAACTCCATGACAGGTACTTTTGAATTTGAAAAGGGAGACAAGCGTAGCATGCCAGACTTCAACGTATTTTACAAGTACAACGCAACCTATCCATTCTACTCAGACGGTATCTGGTTCTTGACACAAATGCGTCGTTGGGGACAAATTCCTGAATCTAAGCCAGAAGCATGGTATAGCGAAACAATAAAAGAAATATACAGACCTGATATTTGGAAGAAAGCAGCAGACTTGTTAGTTGCTGAAAACCTTATACCTGCTAGCGATGTTCCCGAAACAGATGGGTATAAACCAGCTACATCAGATTTTATTGACGGTACCACTTATGATGCTAAAGATCCAATTGGTTACATCAATAGTTTTTCGATAGGAAATAAAGATAAATAGTTAAAAGAATTTACTCAAAACCCCTAAAAAACAAGATTATGAAAGAAAGTGTAGTTTTAAAAACAAATGAGCGGTCTTTAGTGTTAAAAGCACTTTCAAGATTGAAGTTTAAAAGGCCAAAGTTTGAATTAGTGCCTTCTCTTAAAAAACTGCTAATACCAGTAAGTTCAATTCTTGTTTTTTTGGGGATTTGGTATTTGGGCGCTGAGTCTTTGAGACAGCGTGAAATCGACTTTCGAGTGGAAAAAGCGTTGACTGACCAGGGGCAAGCGGCTGCAGACGCACTAACATTGTGTTTTGCTGCAAATGATCCCTCTTGTCAAACAAATACATTACCATCACCTGCACAAGTTTGGTCATCATTAATAACATTGATTGATGATTACTTTATCATCAAACAAGATAAACTTGATTTTAAGGCTAAAACAGAAGCAATAAATGAAACGCGAATTGCTCAAGGCAATGATCCAATTGTTTATACTGGTCGTGCTTCATTTGTTGATCAAATCATAAGGAGTTTAAAAACGGTTTTTGCAGGTTTTTTATTAGCCTTGATTGTGGCTGTTCCTCTTGGAATTTTCATAGGATTGAGTCCAGCTTTAAAAAATGCTTTTAATTGGTTTATTCAGGTTTTCAAACCTGTATCCCCGGTAGTATGGTATTTGTTGGTCTTTATGATAGTAAAAACAATGCTCATTGATTCAACAGAAGATAACTCCTTCACAATTTCTTTTATAAGTGTTGGCTTGTGTTCTATGTGGGCGACCTTAGTAAACACTGCGATGGGCGTTTCTTCAGTGGATAAAGATTTTATTAATGTAGCTAAAGTCTTAAAACTCGGTACGTTTCAAAAGATATTTAAAGTTATTCTTCCTTCTGCCTTGCCTTTTATATTCACGGGCTTAAAAATCACGATGTCAGTAGGGTGGATGGTATTAATTGCTATTGAACTTTTAGCACAAAGTCCAGGTTTAGGAACTTTTGTTTGGGAAGAATTTCAGAACGGCGCCAACGATTCCAACTCGAAAATTATTGTGGCCATGTTCGTTATTGGAGTCATTGGATTTTTATTGGATAGATTTATGTTATCCATACAAAATGCAGTGTCTTTTGAAAAGACAGATGCGATATAGATAACGCTTGCACACAACAAAAAAATAATATTATGGCTTATTTAGAATTGAAAAATATTTGCAAGACTTATGGAGAAGGTGACTCTAAAACAGAAGTACTCAGCGATATAAACCTAAGCATTGAAGAAGGAGAGTTTGTTGCTATTGTTGGGTTTACTGGAAGCGGTAAAACCACACTTGTAAATCTTATTAACGGTCTATTAGAACCTACTAGTGGTGAGGTAATTTTTAAAGGAGAAAAAGTAGTTGGAACAAGCCACGAACGTGGTGTAATTTTTCAGAACTACTCATTATTACCTTGGTTATCTGTAGAAAAAAATGTGATGATGGCCGTAAAAGAAGCTTTTCCCAAAAGAGATAAATCGGTTTGGAAACGAAAAGCGGCACATTATATAGACATGGTTAGTCTTACTCCAGCAATAAACAAATTACCTAAAGAATTGTCTGGCGGAATGCGACAGCGTGTTGCTGTTGCTCGAGCATTAGCGATGAAACCGGATATGATTCTTATGGATGAGCCTTTGAGTGCTTTGGATGCCTTGACTAGAGGTACACTTCAAGATCAAATTCTCAACATTTGGAATAAAGACAAGCGCACAGCTTTGTTAATTACCAATGATGTAGATGAAGGGATTTATATGGCAGATCGTATTATTCCTTTACGACCTGGTCCAAATGCAACGCTCGGTCCAGAATTTAAGATTGACATTGAGCGTCCAAGAGATAAAACAGCGCTGAATGACAACAAAGTATATAAAGAGACTCGAAATGCTATCATTCAGTACTTAATGGATATTGGAAATGAAAGAAAGGCAGAAGCTAAGGCGCCTATTGCATTACCGGATTTAGAACCTAAAAGTTTTGTTGAATACGTCTAAACATAAATACGATGACAGTAGAAACGATACAAAAAGAAACTAAGAAGGATACGCAGTCGCCTTCACAAATCATGTTGGATATACGGGACTTAAAAAAAGTATATCCCACACCAAAAGGAGATTATGTGGTTTTGGAAGATTTAAATCTTCAAATCATGAAAGAAGAGTTTGTTACCATTATTGGGCACTCTGGATGTGGAAAAACCACAATGCTATCGATGATCGCAGGACTGAATGAAATTACAAAAGGTGATATTGCAGTACTTGGACAACCAATTAAAGGTCCAGGGCCTGACAGAGGTGTAATCTTTCAAGCACCCAGTTTAATGCCTTGGATGTCGGCGTTGCAAAATGTAATGTTGGGTGTAAATCAGGTTTTCCCACATGCTACAAAAGCACAGCGTTTAGACGTCGCAAAATATTACCTGCAAAAAGTTGGGTTGGAAGATGCGTTTCACAAAAAGGCTAAAGAGTTGTCACAAGGTATGCAACAACGTGTTGGTATCGCAAGAGCATTTGCCATAAAACCTAAGGTTTTACTTCTAGATGAACCTTTTGGAATGCTTGACTCATTAACACGCGGCGAGCTACAAGACACCCTCATAGAAATATGGAATAAAGAAAAAATTACAGCTGTTATGATTACTCATGATGTTGATGAGGCTATATTTTTAGCTGATAGAGTTGTAATGATGACTAGTGGACCTAAGGCTAAAATTGGAGATATACTCGCTGTAGACTTCAAACGGCCAAGAACTAGGAAAGCTATTCTCGCAAGTAATGATTATTACAAATACAGAAAACACCTGATTGATTTTCTAGAACACTAAATACAAAAATTATAAATTAAAATTAACACATAACACAAACAGCAAAATGAAAAATTTAACTTATACACTATTAACAATAGCACTCTTGCACACCGGCTTTATGCAAGCGCAACTTTCTCTTGAAGGAGAGTTTAGACCTCGTTCCGAATATTTTGGAAATGGAGGTAATTACACTGGAGGTTCTTTTCCTGCAGGAACTGCAACTGTTGCAGATGAAGGTTTTGTAAGAACTACTGTAAGAGCAGCTTTTAAAACAAAATATAAATCAGAAACCTACACGCTTTTTACAAGCTTTCAAGAAGTTTTTGCATTTGGTGATAGACAACAAATAGCAACGGCTGGTAACGGAAACTTTAGAGTTCAAGAAGCTTGGGCAGATTTACTTTTAGGAGAATCATCATCTTTGAAAGTTGGACGTCAACCGCTATCGTATGATAACCAAAGAATCTTAGGTGGTCTTGGTTGGGCGCAACAAGCTAGAACACACGATGCTGTGGTTTACAAATACAAGAAAGACAAGCTTAGCTTAGACATTGGTGGTTCTTTAAACACTACAACAGATGAAGTGTATAATAATTCTACACTTTTCACTTACAGAGATATGTTGTTTTTACGTTTAAATCACAAGGGTGAAAAGTTTAATGTATCATTTTTAACCTTGTCAAATACGTATCAAAACTCAAACGTAGATGGTGCTACTAAATCAAATTTGACTACTTATGGTTTGCATATGGGCTATAAAGCGGGCGCTTTGTCACTTACATCAGACCTCTATATGCAAGAAGGTGAAAGAATCGGTGGGGTAGATGTTAAAGGTGCTTATTTGGCTAGCCTTGGACTTACTTACAAGTTGGATAAAACGAATTCATTAGGTTTGAGTTATGAAGTAATTTCTGGTAAAGAAAGCGATACAGCAGCATTTTTCCCATTGTATGGTACCAACCACGCATTTAATGGTTTAATGGATAGATTTTATGTTGGAAATCACGCAAATGCAGGTGGATTAAAAGACTTAAAACTTACGTACAAAACTAAAATTTCTGGAGTTGCTTTAACTGTTGCAGCACATTCCTTTACTGAGCAATCACAAGGTGGTGATGATCTTGGAACAGAAATTGACTTAATCTTAGCAAAGAAATTTAAAGAATTTGTTCTTGTAGGAGGATATTCACATTTCATTGAGCCAAGTGCTGTAGCTGATTTAGCTAACGTAAAAGACACCCAAAATTGGGCTTGGTTAATGTTAGTTCTAAAGCCAAAGTTTTTAAACTAAAATAATCGGTGTTGTTTTGAATACAGCATCTTCAAAAAATGCGCATAATTAGGCAATACTTATGCGCATTTTTTTTCATAGGTGTTTGATGTCAATGCAAAAGGCAGGCTAACTTATCAAACGCAAAATCTTTTTAAGCAAAGGAAATGACTTTCCATAAGGCGCATAACGTTGCTTTGGGTCAAACCATGTGGGTCGTTCTACATAAGGTTTGTTATGCGAAAACGTATCAAAAGAATGCTTACCGTGATAACTGCCTGTGCCGCTGTGTCCAACACCACCAAAGGGAAGATTATCGTTAGTAAAATACACAATAACATCGTTTATCATGCCACCGCCATAGCTGTATGTTTTCATCAGTTTCCGCGCCCATTTCTTGCGTTGAGAGAACAC
>CATIMP010000146.1 GCA_949528465.1 Bacteroidota bacterium
ACCGCCGTTGGAAAAGCACCTCGGGGTCTTTTTCGCTTTAAGCGTCCCGACGAACTCGCAGCTGAAACCGTTGCGTATCTTATGAATTCTATTCCAGAATTAGATAAAAAACGTATAGACGATGTGATTATTGGAAACGCCATGCCTGAAGCCGAACAAGGCTTAAATATGGCACGACTCATTTCACTAATGGGCTTAGAAACGGAGGAAGTTCCCGGAGTAACTGTAAACCGATACTGCGCATCTGGATTGGAAACGATTGCTATGGCAACTGCGAAAATTCAATCAGGAATGGCAGAGTGCATTATTGCAGGTGGATCAGAAAGCATGAGTTTTATTCCGTTTGGTGGTTACAAGCCTGTGCCGGATTATGAAATCGTCAAAAAAGGAAAAGAAGATTACTATTGGGGTATGGGGCTCACTGCTGAAGCGGTAGCCAAAGAATACAACATCTCTCGGGAAGATCAAGACGCCTTTTCCTATGCATCGCATCAAAAAGCACTTAACGCTATTGAAAGTGGCGCGTTTAAAGAACAAATTGTTCCCATTCATATTGAGGAAACCTATTTGGAAGGCAATGCCAAAAAAACACGCAACTATGTGGTAGATACAGACGAAGGTCCACGTGCCGATACCGCCTTGGAAAGACTGGCTAAACTACGTCCTGTTTTTGCAGATGGTGGTTCTGTAACAGCTGGAAATGCGTCACAAACGAGTGACGGTGCTGCTATGGTACTGGTGATGAGTGAAGATATGGTAAAAGAATTGGGTGTTACGCCCATTGCCCGAATGGTAAGCTATGCCGCAGCAGGCGTTCCGCCACGTATTATGGGAATTGGCCCAGTAGCGGCCATTCCAAAAGCGCTGAAACAAGCGGGGATGAAACAAGAAGACATTGAGTTATTTGAGTTAAACGAAGCCTTTGCATCACAGTCGCTGGCGGTGATACGAACATTGGGGTTAAATCCTGATATCATCAACGTAAACGGAGGCGCTATTGCACTCGGTCATCCACTTGGGTGTACGGGAACGAAGCTTTCGGTGCAGCTTTTTGACGAAATGAAAAAGAGAAATAACACATACGGTATGGTTACCATGTGTGTGGGTACAGGACAAGGTGCCGCAGGAATTTTTGAACGATTATAAGTAAAGCTATGGAAACAATAGAACGAAAACTAACAAGAGGAGGAGCGTTTATCTTACAAGAAACGCAAGCAGCAGATGTATTTACTCCCGAAGAATTTAACGAAGAGCAGCGCATGATGCGTGAAGCCGTTCAAGAATTTGTTGACCGTGATGTATGGCCAGCACGCGAACGATTTGAAGCTAAAGACTACGATTACACCTTTGAACTGATGCGTAAAATTGGTGAAATGGGCTTTTTGGGCGTTAGTGTTCCCGAAGCTTACGGCGGATTGGGAATGGGCTTTGTAGACACCATGCTAGTATGCGAATATATGTCTGGAGCATCAGGCTCGTTATCTACGGCATTTGGTGCGCATACAGGAATTGGCACCATGCCTATTGTGCTGTACGGAAACGAAGAGCAAAAGAACAAATACGTTCCAAAATTAGCATCGGGTGAGTGGATTGGCTGCTACTGCCTAACAGAGCCTACTGCAGGTTCAGACGCCAATAGCGGAAAAACAAAAGCCGTACTTTCAGAAGACGGTTCACATTATCTTATTTCGGGGCAAAAAATATGGATTTCAAATGCGGGCTACGCCGATTTGATGATTGTTTTTGCGCGTATCGAGGACGATAAGAATATCACAGGATTTATTGTGCCTAATGACCCTGAAAACGGGATTAGTATGGGTGAAGAAGAAAAGAAACTTGGCATACACGCCTCCTCTACCCGGCAGGTCTTTTTTAGCGATACTAAAGTACCTGTAGAAAATATGCTTTCAGATCGAGGGAATGGATTTAAAATTGCCATGAACGCCCTAAACGTTGGCCGTATCAAGTTGGCGGTTGCTACGTTGGATGGACAACGTCGTGCTATTAACGAATCCATCTCATATGCCAATCAGCGCGTACAGTTCAAAACACCTATTGCGAAGTTTGGAGCTATCAAACAAAAATTAGCCACTATGGCTACGAATTTATATGCGGGTGAATCGGCATGTTACCGTGCAGCAAAAGATATTGAAGACCGCATTGCCCTTCGTGATGCGGCAGGGAATAGCCATCAGGAAGCGGAACTCAAAGGCGTAGAAGAATACGTTATCGAGTGTTCGATTTTAAAAGTAGCGTGTTCGGAGCATATGCAAAGCACTGCTGATGAAGGCGTTCAAATTTTTGGTGGCATGGGCTTTTCGGCAGATGCACCAATGGAAACGGCCTGGCGCGATGCGCGAATTGCACGTATTTACGAAGGAACAAACGAAATCAATCGTATGCTAAGCGTTGGTATGCTGATTAAAAAAGCCATGAAAGGACAGTTGGATTTAATTGGTCCTGCTACGGCTGTGGGCGAGGAGTTACTGGGTATTCCCGATTTTGCCATTCCTGATTTTTCAGCTCCCCTAAGCCAAGAAAAGCACGTACTAAAAAACCTTAAAAAAGTGTTTTTGATGATTGCAGGTGCGGGGGTACAGAAATACGGCACCGAATTGGAAGAGCACCAACAGTTATTATTGGCGGTTGCTGATATCCTCATTGAAGTTTATATGGCGGAATCTGCTGTTTTACGTGCCGAGAAAAATGTGGGTATTTATGGCGCTGAAGCGCAAGCCTACCAAGTGGCAATGAGTCAGTTGTATTTGTATCAGGCTACTGAAAAAATTACGGCAAAAGGACGCGAAGCCATTCTTGGATTTGCTGAAGGCGACGAGCAAAAGGCATTGCTGATGGGACTTAAACGCTACACGAAGTATTTTGAATACCCCAACGTCATTGCATTGCGCAACAAAGTTGCCGATAAGATTGCTGAAGAAAACAGCTACAGTTTTTAGTAACTATATACCATTGTAATATATCCAAAGGCCAAGCATTTTGTTTGGTCTTTGTTTTTTTGTTAAATTAGCATTGAACAACCCCAAATTGTACAAACAACAAAGCTTAACCAAACGTTTTCTTTTTGCATTGTGCTTTTTGGGTTAAACTTGATTTAATACATCTAAATTAACCTTAAAACATTATGTTATGAGTACCTCATTAACCCTTACACAAATAGCTGTTAACCACCTGACCCAAACACGAAAATGGACACATTTTTTGTCTATTGTTGGGTTTGTGATGTGTGCATTCTTGGCAATCGGCGCTTTACTTTTTGGAACAGTCATGAGTTCGAAATTGGATTTTGCAGATGAATTTGTTGGATCTATAGGTTCAGGATTTATTACTGTAAGCTACCTTGTAGTAGCACTTATTTGTTTTTTTCTATACCTGTATTTATATCGTTTCTCAAAACGTTTAAAAACTGCCTTAGCTACCAACAATAGCGAAGTTTTAGAAGAAGCCTTTCATAATCTAAAAGCACATTATAAGCTGACAGGTATTTTAACACTTGTAACACTCGGGCTTTATGCTTTAGCACTTTTGGCAGGAATAATTGGCGCAATTGCAGGGATGTAAATCAAGATCAACCTATAGCACGCCTACATATATTTCTTAAAAAACTGTATATTTAGATATATAAAA
>CATIMP010000147.1 GCA_949528465.1 Bacteroidota bacterium
GTATTTTCAGGTGTTGTATTTAACGGCATTATCTTTTTTAACATATTACTGGGCACCTACGAGCGTAGAGGGCACTATGAAATGGTTGAAAAAGTGGGACTCTATTGGCACTTTGTAGACCTTGTTTGGGTTTTTGTATTCACCTTCTTTTATCTTGTTTAACATGGCACACAAACTTTCTATTTTCCGAGGGCTTCTTACATTCAAGTCCAATATTCAAAAAATTTGGGGCGTACTTATTTTTCTTTCCATAGTTACTGTAATCGAAGTTGCATTTGGAATTATTAAACCTGCATTTTTGATGACTCCTGTGCTGGGGATGAAAGGACTAAACTGGATCTTCATTATCCTTACAATTGTAAAGGCATATTATATTGCGTGGGACTTTATGCACTTACGTGACGAAAAGCGCAGCTTCACTTCATCTATAGTGTTGCCGCTATTGATCCTTATTCCATACCTTGTTTTTATTTTGCTTATTGAAGCCGACTACATTTACAATGTAATGTTTGACGGATTCTTAAGTTGGAATTTCTAATTCAATTATGAAAAAACACATCGTCCTAGCCATACTTTTTATTTTCCCGCTAGTGGTGTATTTGTTTTTTGCTTCGGGTGTAAATCAATTTGCAAAACTTCCTGTGCTTACTCAAAATGTTGAGGAAATCGGCGCGTATAGTGATGTCCAATTTAAAGACCGCATTACGGTTCTTGGTTTTTTTGGTGGTGTTTTACAAGATAAAAAAGCACTTGCACTTAATTTAAATCAAAAAATTTATAAGCGTTTTTATCAGTTTTTAGACTTTCAATTTGTTATTGCTTTACCTGAAGGTGCAGAAGTACAGGCGGAAAGTCTTCGAGCAGAACTTGAGGGCACAACGGGAACCGATATGTCAAGATGGAATTTTGTGTTCTTAGCTCCCGACGCTCTTGAACGTGTTTTTAGAAGTTTAAATTTACCGTTAGCTCTCGACAATAACTCGGCAAATCCATTTGTGTTTATCATCGACCGAGACGCGAACCTTCGTGGTAGAGATGACAATGATTTTTTTGGCTACGATGCACGTTCTGTTGCAGATATCAACAATAACATGGTAGACGATGTTAAGGTGATTTTGGCGGAATATCGCTTGGCGTTAAAAAAGTATAATCAAGGTCGTAAACCATAGCTATGCGACGTTATTCATACATTGCCGTTGCCTTTATTGTTTTGGTATTTGGCATCATTTTTATTCCACGTATAATTGAACGTTTTCAGCAAGCTAGCTTTGTAGATAGTACGCGCTTGAGCGCTCCTTTGCCACTTTCGTTTATAGAACTCAATGGCGAAAAAAAGCGAGTTCCTGATTTTGTATTTACGAACCAAGACGAGCGTTTAATTTCTAACGAGGACTACTTAGGCAAAGTGTATGTGATAGAGTTTTTCTTTACGACTTGCCCAACCATTTGCCCTATTATGAATGTTAACATGAAACGCTTAGAGGAAGCGTTTGGAACTCGGGATGATTTTGGCATTGCCTCTTTTACCATTGACCCTGAAAAAGATACCCCTGAGCAACTCAAACGTTATGCTGAAAACTTAGGTGTTTTTAGCCAAAATTGGCATTTTCTTACAGGTGATGCATCGACTATCTATGCATTAGCAAACACGGGCTTTAATATCTTTGCAGGCATCAATCCGAAAGTAGCTGGTGGGTTTGAGCATCAAGGGTATTTTGCCTTAGTGGATCAAAATGGCTACCTTCGTTCTAGAACTGATCGATTTGGTAATCCAATAGTTTATTATTTGGGTATTCCTGAGTCTGAATTAGACATTCAGGGTACAGATATGCTTCTCGAAGATGTTCAAAAATTGCTAGAAAATGAATAATAAATCCTTACGCCGTTACAACGCTATTATTGTTGTCGTTTCCATCGTAATTCCTATTGTGGTCGCAGCACTATTTACCGTTCGTATTCCAAACGTTGCCCCGTTAGATATGCTTCCGCCGATTTATGCCACCATAAATGGAATTACAGCTGTTCTGTTGGTGCTTGCTGTTGCACAAATTAAACGTGGTAATCGAAAAAATCACGAAAGATTGATGAAAATTAACATCTTTTTGTCACTACTTTTTTTGCTGATGTATATTGCCTATCACGTTACCTCAGACTCTACCCCCTATGGTGGAGAAGGGATAATTAGATATGTGTATTTCTTTATTTTAGTTACGCATATTGTGCTTTCTGTGGCACTAATTCCGTTGGTGTTATTTACGTACAAACACGCTGCGCTTCGTGATTTTAAAGCACACAAACGCTTATCTAAAGTAACCTTCCCTATTTGGCTCTACGTAGCTGTTACGGGTGTGGTTGTTTATTTTATGATTGCCCCTTATTACGGATAAATGCCAGTTGTGTTAACATCTCTTTTTTCAGGAATTTTAGGATTGCAATGTGCCATGTGCCGTGCGGTCTTAGAAACAGGCGCTGATGCCGAAACCGCCAAAAGCTTAAACGACGGTATTGTGTATTTGATGGTGGTTCCATATATACTTGTTGGCGTTGTAGGCTATGCTGTTTACCGACAGTTCTACAAAAAATAATATTTTTGTAACGTATTCACTACTTGCTCGTTATGCAAGTATATCCACTGAGACAACCTAATAGTTGCCCCTATGATAGAAATTAAAGATATACAGAAGTCCTATGCTATGGGACAAAACACGCTTCACGTTTTGAAGGGTATAAATTTTGATGTTGCTGAAGGTGAAATGGTTGCCATTATGGGCTCGTCGGGATCAGGAAAATCTACCTTACTCAATATTTTGGGCATGTTGGACGTAGCCGATTCGGGGAGCTATATTTTAGATAAGAACCCCATCAAAAACCTCGACGAAACCAAAGCCGCCATTTACCGCAATAAGTTTTTAGGATTTGTATTTCAGTCCTTTAATCTTATTTCCTATAAGACAGCATTGGAAAATGTAATGCTCCCATTATATTATCAAAAAGTGGCGCGAAAAGAACGTCAAGAACGCGCCCAAAAGTTTTTAGATCAGGTCGGTTTAGGCCCTTGGGCAACCCACCACCCCAACGAACTTTCGGGTGGACAAAAGCAACGTGTTGCTATTGCGCGTGCATTGGTGTCAGAGCCCAAAGTACTTCTTGCAGATGAGCCAACAGGAGCCTTAGATTCTAAAACGTCCTACGAACTTATGGATGTGCTTCAAAAAATAAATGATAAAGGCATCACATTACTTATTGTAACACACGAAGAAGATATTGCCAATATGTGCAAGCGCATTGTGCATTTACGTGATGGTGTGATGGTTGAAGATAAAAAAGTAAAGCAAGTTAGAGCCAGTTCGTATGTGGAATAGAGACCGTTGGCAAGAAATGTTTTATACCCTACGCAAGAACAAGTTGCGTACAGCGCTTTCGGGTTTTACGGTGGCTATGGGTATTTTCATTTTTGTTTTGCTTTTTGGTTTTGGTAATGGTCTTAAAAACTCATTTGAAGAATTTTTCTTAGACGATTCTACCAATACCATTTGGTTAAGGCCAGGTCAAACGGAGAAACCCTATCGCGGATTTAAAGCAAAACGTCGTATCATTTTTAAAAATGATGACCTGACCGATATTCAGCAAAACTTCCCCTTTTTTATTGAATACATTACGCCACGTATTAGTAGGAATGACCTTGTTAAAAGAGGCAAGGAAAGCAATAACTATACGGTTAGAGGAGTTGCTCCTGGGCATCAATATGCCGAAAAAACAATCATTACCAATGGGCGTTATATCAACGAGGCAGACGTAAAAAACAAAACCAAATTTGCGACTATTGGCAGATTAGTGGAAAAAGACTTGTTTCCAAGCAAGTCTTCTTTAGGACATCAGATTGATGTAGGCGGCGTGTCCTTTAAAGTGGTGGGTGTATTTAAAGATGAGGGTGGTGACAACGAAGAGCGCCATATTTTTATTCCATATACCACACAACAGCGCCTCGAAAAAAGCAACGACCGTGTAGATCGAATCATCGTGGCATTTCGTCCCGAACTTGGGCATGCAGGTGCGCTGGCATTGGAAAAGAAACTAAATACTTTTATGCGTAAAAAGCACAACATTGCGCCTAACGACCGCAGTGGTATTTATGTGCGCAATGTAGCAGCCGATTTAAAGGAAACCCAACAATTTGCTAGCGTGCTTCAACTTATTGTAACGTTTGTAGGCCTAGGAACGCTGTTGGCAGGTATTATTGGCATCTCCAATATTATGGTGTTTGTGGTAAAAGAACGCACCAAAGAGTTGGGCATTCGCAAGGCAATAGGCGCAACCCCTAAGTCGGTAGTGGGCATGATTTTGCATGAATCGGTTTTTATTACCACAATTGCGGGTTACGCAGGTTTGTTGGCAGGCGTGGGGACGTTAGCACTCATTGGCGATTCTCTCGAGGCATTTTTTATCATTAACCCCTATATCAGCACAGGTACCGCTGTTGCTGCAACAATTACATTAATTCTTTTTGGTGCGATAGCAGGCTATATTCCTGCAAGACGCGCTGCCAAAATTAAACCCATAGTTGCCTTAAGAGACGAATGATGTTTAGAACGCTTTTCGATAGAGATACTTGGCAAGAAATTTTTGGGTCCATCCAAAAAAACAAACTACGCACGCTGATAACCGTGATTGGTGTGTTGTGGGGAATTTTTATTTACATCACACTTTCGGGTGCCTCAAAAGGATTAGACAACGGATTTGAACGTCAATTTGAAGATGTTGCCATTAACTCCCTTTTTGTGTGGGCGCAACGCACCAGTATTCCATATGATGGATTCCGCACGGGGCGCAACATGCAACTTAAATTAGATGATCAGCGTTATTTAATGCAGCGTGTGCCTCAACTTCAATATGTAGCGCCTCGAATTGCGCGAGGTGTTTTTGGGGGTAACGGATCATCTGTAAAGCGTGATGGAAAAAGTGGGGCGTATGCGGTGTATGGCGATTTCCCTATTTTGGTGAAAATTGCCTCAAAAGATATTTTTGATGGTGGACGATTTATTAATCAAGCGGATATTGATAACCAACGAAAAGTTTGTGTGATTGGCGAACGCACCCAAACCGAACTCTTTGAAAAGGATGAAGATCCCATTGGGGATTATATACAAATTGATGATATGTATTTTCAAGTGATAGGGGTGCATAAATTTTCTGGTGGAGGTGGATTTGAAAACGACAGCGATATTTTTATCCCGTTTACAACCTTTAAAAAATTGTACAACACAGGCGATCACGTAGATTGGTTTGCCATGGCGGCCTATGACAGCGCCGATGTGGTTGCTGTTGAAAAGGATATTAAAGTGGCACTAAAGGTAAAACACCGCGTTCACCCCGATGATGAACGTGCGTTTGGAACCTTTAATTTGGGCGAAGTTTTTAACCGAGTAAAAGGCTTTTCTAGCGGGATGAATATCTTGTCGCTTGTAGTGGGAATCGCTACCATTTTGGCAGGCGTTATTGGCATTGGAAATATTCTATTGATTTCGGTTCGGGAACGCACCAAAGAGTTGGGAATTCGTCGCGCGTTGGGTGCTACGCCAAGCGAAGTGCGTATGCAAATCATTATTGAATCGGTATTTTTAACCCTTGTGGCAGGAATTTTAGGGATTATTTTGGGTGCTTTTGTGTTGGCAATCATTAACGTTATGACGGCTGATAGCTCCAGTTTTCCGTATACCAATCCAACAGTTCCCATCAAATATATTTTAGGTGCATTAGGACTTATGGTAGGATTAGGCACATTAATCGGACTTATTCCTGCACAGCGCGCAGTGAGTATCAAACCTATAGACGCATTAAGAGAAGAATAATTACAAAACCCATACAAATGAAAAAAGTCACGAAATATGTTCTTATTACACTCCTTGTTTTTGGCGTGCTGTTTTCGGCGGCATACTTTATTAAAACAAATAGCAAGTCGGCAATTATATACAAAACCGAGAAGATGTTTAATGCCACCATTGAAAAGGAAACGGTGGTAACGGGAAAGATAGTTCCTGAAGATGAAGTGGAAGTAAAACCACAAATTGGCGGAATCATTGACCGTATTTTTGTGGAAGAGGGCGATCAAGTAACTACGGGCGACCTTATTGCCCGCATCAAAGTTGTGCCTAACGAGCAAAACCTAAATGCTGCTAAAGGACGTGTGAAAAAAGCAGAAATTGCTTTTGCTACGCGCAAAAAAGATTTTGAACGTAATAAAACCCTTTACAAAAAAGGCATTATTTCCAATGCCGATTATATCGCCAATGAGTTGGTATTTAATCAGGCAAAACAAGATGTATTAAATGCTGAAAGTGATCTTCAAATTATTAAGGAAGGTTCTATTGGTGGGTCGAGTGCTGCCAATACGGATATCCGAGCTACAGTTCCTGGAACCGTTTTGGAAATCCCTGTTAAGGAAGGCGATCAGGTTATTGAATCGAATAGTTTTAATGCCGGAACAACCATTGCGGCTATTGCCGATTTAAGTAAGATGATTTTTGAAGGAAAAGTAGATGAAGCCGAAGTAGCATCGTTGCGCGTGGGTACGCTACTAAAAGTTAGTTTAGGCGCTATTGAAGACCAAGAATTAGACGCTTCATTACAATTTATCGCACCAAAAGGAACAGAAGAACAAGGTGCAGTACAATTTAAAATTGAAGCCGATTTGGTTTTGAATGACAGCATTTTTGTTCGTGCGGGTTATAGTGCAAATGCGTCTATTGTGTTAGATAAAAAAGAAGGTGTTTTGGCACTCCGTGAGGCGCTTATTCAATTTGACCGAAAAACACAAGACCCCTTTGTGGAGGTCATGACGGGTGATCAAGAATTTGAACGCCGTGACGTAAAATTGGGCATTTCAGATGGCGTGAATGTGGAAATTCTTTCAGGTGTTGCTGAAGAAGACGAAGTAAAAGTATGGAACCGTACCGAAGAACGTGAAGAAGACAACGAAAATGGAGAAGACGATGCGTAGGGTTTTATTATTTTTTGTCACACTAAACCTATTGTTTGGCTACAGTCAACAAAGCGAGCAAGCTGTACCGTGGACGTTAGAAGCTGCTGTGGAGCATGCTGTAAAAAACAATTTGCAAATCAAACAGGCCTATTTGGATGTTATGGATGCCGAAACCTATAAAAGCGAAGCGATTGGAAATTTTTTACCTGCGTTAAACCTGTCGGTTGGACATTCATGGAATGTGGGGCTCAACAGAAATTTAACGACTAACGTTTTTGAAGATATGACCAACCAATTCTCAAGTGGTTCGGTGGATATGGGTGTGAATATTTATAATGGGAAACGAAATATTTACCAGTTGCTAAGTGCTAATTTGGGTGTTTTGGCACGCCAATATCAGCTCGAAGACATGAAAGAAGACGTGATGCTTTTGGTGGTAAACGGCTATTTGCAAGTCTTGTTTAACAAAGAAAATTTGGCGGTGCAAAACAATCAGTTGTCCGTTGCTAAAACTGAGCTGGAGCAAACCCAGGGATTGGTAGATGCCGGCGCGTTGCCACAAGGGGAGTTGTACGAGCTGCAAGCCACATTAGCCACGCAAGAGCAGCTAGTGGTTGCCGCACAAAACGACTATGAAATAGCACGAATTTCATTAGCACAGCTTTTACTTTTAGACGATTTTGAGAACTTTTCCATTGCCGATTCAGACTATGATATGGTAGCCACGATGATTTTGGACAAGTCACCTCAAGAATTATTCGATAAAGCGGTTACCTCCCGGAACGATATTAGGTTTGCCGAAACCAATGTTGAAATTGCTGAAGCAAACTTACTAATCGCTAAAGCCGCGTATCAACCCAGTTTGTCGGGTTATTACAGTTATAGTTCGCGTATTTCGTATGCAGATATATTGGTTCCTACCGGGGCTGTAAATCAAGTCCCAATTGGTACGGTTGCGGAAACAGGTCAAGCGGTTGTGGTGCCACAAGCAGAGACGGGAATTGCTTCACACTTACCAATTGCCGATCAGTTCAGACAAAACGACGGACATAATTTTGGCGTTAATTTGCGCATTCCAATACTAAATGGTTTTTCGGTTAAGAATAATGTCCGACGCAATAAAGTAAATGTAGCGCGTTCTTCTACAGTTTTAAACCAACAGAAGCAAGATTTAGAGCGTACCATTTACCAATCTTATGCGGATGCCAAAGGTGGACTTAAAGCCTACGACGCGGCACAAAAAACCACACTAGCACGAAAAGAAGCGTATCAATATGCTTTAGATCGATTTAATGCAGGCGCGGCAACTTCGTTGCAATTTTCACAAGCCAAACAGCGTTACGACGCAGCGGTTTCAGCAGAACTGCGCGCTAAGTTTGATGCTATTTTCCGCATCAAAATTTTAGAGTTCTATTTTGGTATTCAGCTAACGCTGTAAGTAGTATTTTTGCTACATGGCAATTCTTTTGCATATTGAAACAGCTACCGAGCAATGTTCCGTTGCCCTAAGCGACAACGCAACGCTATTATCTCAAAAATCCATTTTAGATGGCGGATTTAAGCACGCAGCAAAACTGCATGTTTTTATTGACGAAATCTTACGACAAGCCAATATATCTCTTTCGGAATTAGATGCTGTTGCTGTAAGTGCAGGACCGGGCTCGTTTACGGGATTGCGGATTGGAAGCGTTGCCGCCAAAGGCTTGTGTTTTGCCTTAGACATACCGCTGATTACCATATCCACCTTACAACTTCTGGCTGCGCCACATGTGCAAAACGCTAAAGTGGTTGCGCTTTTGGATGCGCGCCGCGATGAGGTTTATACCGCAACTTTTGACGTTGGGGGAAAGGAACTTTCTCAAATGCAAGCACATATTTTAACCGAAACTTCCTTTGCAGACCTTGCCCATGAACCCGTTTGCTTTGTTGGAACAGGAGCCGAAAAAGCACAAAACATATTACCCGAAAATGCCCACTGGCAGTTTTTGTCCACTCACCCAATTGCCACCGCCATGCTGCACTTGGCAACAGCAGCGTTTGAGAAAAAAGAGTTTACGGATAGCGCCGCTTTTGCGCCTACCTATATTAAGTCCGTACGCATTACGCCTTCTAAAAAAGATGCACTGGGTAGGGTGATGTAGTTAATTTATAGATCGGCTTTGGTCAGCCAAAGGCTGAATGTAATCCAACGTTCCATGTATGGTGTCGTAGCATCCCGCAGGGGGGCTATGCACTATACATATTGTTGTGTTTTCGTTGTATTATTTCCGTTCTGTTTGTAGCGTTGGTAAAAACATACTCTTTGACAAGTTTTGGCTTGTGTGGCTGTCTTTTCGAGAGACTTGATAACGTATATGGCTTTATGCGTTGGCTATTCAGTTTCATTTATTAATAATTTCAATTCCTCTTTACTTGGCAGTACCGTTTTGTATTTACTGGCAAATATCTGTTCGTTATTTTCTGGTAAAGTGTATTCTACAACAGCTTCACTCTTGTTTTGGCAGAGAACTATTCCGATGGTTTTGTTTTCATCATCTAATCGGATTTCTCTATCGTAGTAATTTACATACATCTGCATTTGTCCAATGTCCTGATGTTTTAATTCTCCAATTTTCAAATCAATCAGTACAAAACATTTAAGCATTCGATTGTAAAAAACTAAATCTATGCGGAAATGTTTGTTGTCAAAATTGATTCGTTTTTGTCTTGCTACAAAAGTAAATCCAGTTCCTAATTCAAGTAAAAAGTGTTCGAGTTTGTTAATAATTCCTTGCTCTAAATCACTTTCAGAATAAGTAGATTTTTCAGGAAGTCCGATAAACTCTAAAATATAAGGGTCTTTAATTACGTCTTTTGGTTTTTCTAGGACTAACCCTTTTTCTGAAAGCTTTTTAACTTCGTCTTTGTCCCTGCTTAAAACAAGCCTAGCATATAATGCTGAGTCATATTGTCTATCAAGTTCTCTAACACTCCAATTATTCTTTACACATTCTATTTCGTAAAATTTTCTTTCATTTTTATCATCAATTCGCATTAGTTTTAAATAATGCGACCAACTTAATTGGAAATTAGCAGACACTGTCTGTTGAATAGTATTTTCAGAATTAGCAGACAGTGTCTGCTGTTTTTGATAAGTAAGGTAAAAGTTTCTCATTTGCTGAATATTGGTTACTGAAAACCCTTTCCCAAATTCATCTGTAAGAGCTTCTGATAACCCAGTCAAAAGATGTTTTCCGTATTCAGCTCTATCTTTACCTTCTTGTTCTTCCTCTACAATCATTCGTCCAATTTCAAAATAAGTTTGAACCATTGTTAAATTAACCTGCTTAACAACTTGCTGTCTAGCAGAATGAAGCAATTTTATTGCTTGTTTAAAGAAGTCTGTATTTTCTAGTTTATTGGTCATAATTTATTCAGTAAAAGCAAATTTCTCGATGTGATAATTTTCATACAGCAAGAAGCTAGCATATGGTTTAATCATGTTTGAGATAAATTCATCAATTTCTAGAGGTTTTAATTTTTCATCATCATTTCTCATCTTTTGCATAATGCTAAATAGAAAAAGAGAATGTAAATAGATTGACAAGAAATACTTGTCCTTAATAAAATTGATTTCTTTTTCGGTACTGATTCGGTTTTTTGATATAAAATTTAGCAAAGCAAAAGAATCCATATTAACAACAATACCATCCACAATCATTTCGTTCTCTTCATCACCAGTAATGACCTTAACAATGTCATGACCTGACCAATTTAGATTTTCATCTGCCCAAGTTAAATCACTCTCCTCTTGTTTTTCCTTAAATGCTTTTCTTGGGGTTGGTAGGTTGGGAAAAGTTTCTGATGGAGCTTCTTCTTTTGTTTTGGGCTTATCAATTTTTTCGTCAACGATTACATTAAATACGCATTCAAATTCTTGCCCAGGAGCACTAAGGCTCGCTCGAACCTCAACTTCATCACCAACTTTCGCTTTTTCATTTGGCTTAATCAACAATTTGATAGAACCATCAACGGGTCCTTCTCTATTTATTGTTAAGATGTCCGTAACATCATCAGGAAAAGGGTTTGGATTAGGTTTTACAGGCTTTTCTGTTTTGTTTCGTTTTTGTAAGACTTGTATTTCAAACTCGCCTTTTTCAACAGATCTAAATAAATAATCATCTTCAACATCTGTTTCAATAGATGCTTTGCCTGTTGAATCTAGGGGAATGGTTTTATATACTTTCCCATTTTTGTCTTTTTTTAGATTTAGATTAAAAATGGAAGGGAACCTATTTAATTTTTTCTGTTCCGTCTTTTTTGCTTTGTTATTATTGGTGTTGATTTTATTTCCAGCTGATTTCAAAAAGTCTAACGATCCATTTTTCTTTAATAAGTTAACAACATCTTTATCAACAGGTAGTTTAGATAAAAAAGTTTCTATTAAATCTTTATCTGATTTAGAATCTCTGAGTAAGGAGCTTTTTCTTTCATTATTAAGTTTTTTTAACTCGCTACTTTTCTTTAACAATCCAATTACTTCATCTAACAAATGCTCTGTTTTGGGACATTGTTTTAAATGTGTTCGGTTTGACATGAATAAATCTTGACGAATTTCTGTTGGGATATTCGTACAATCAACATGGATTAGAGTGGAGGTTTTTAATAAAGAAAAGCCAAGGCTTTGAGAAATAAATGATTGTCCTTCAAAACCGTGTACTTGACCATTTTGGGTGAAAATAATCGATTTATTCTTAATAAACTCTCCATGTCCAACATCTGAATTGAAAATAATCACTTCAATATTGATGTCTCCTAATCCAGATTCTTTTGGAATAGTAAATTGAATAGTCTTGCTAACCTTTTCTCTACTGTCTATCGTAATCCTAGTTCTGTTTCCAAGAACTGGTTTGTTAGGAGTTTTGCCTTTATAATCACGTTTTTCGTAAACACTAATAGGCAATGGAAGATGGTACATATATTGATTTAAGTCTCTCCATAAATCTAGAGTAACATCAGATCGAGAGCCTCTAGGTAGTTGATAGGAGTATAGTTTAACAATACTTCCTGAATTGAAATTTCTATTGTAAAGTCCTAAGTCAATTTCATTTGTTCTGAAAGAAGCAATTTCATCATTTGGGCAGAAATATTCATACCATGTAGCTTTTACATTGTTTTCAATGTCCGTTTTTGTTAAAGGATGTTTTCTAACTAACGTAAATCCTAGTTCAGAATCAATATTGTTATTAAGCAGTTTATTCCTTTTTGATGCAATAAGCTGATACTTCTTATCTCCACAAAATACAACTGCCCCCGTTGACCCCATGTTGTATTTTCCTTGTACAAAGTGAATGTTAGCCTTGTTTCCTCTGTGTAAAGAGAGGAAAGTGTTAGCGAAATCATTGGGAGTTTGCCCTTCACCTGAATCGAATATTGTAATACAAGGTTGAGCTTTGTCTCCTGTTGCTATAATTTGAATGTTTTCAGCTAATTCCCTTCTTTCTTTATTTGAAAGTTCGCCAATTTCACCATTTTTTACATTGTAGAATTTCTCTACAGCCTCACTCATTGATTTTGGAGCATCTTTGGATTTAGGGTCAATTCCATTAATCTTACAATCCTTTATTAAAGTTGCATCAATCGAGTTCGTTATTTTTTCAATTAATGCTGGTACAGGATGGTTTTGTTGACTTTCAAAAGTTCCAAAATTCCCCTCTATACCTCCGTAAGGTTTCCAGTTATTAGGATTGTTAAATGCAGATTCTTCTTTTATTATTTTTTCAACTTCTGCCTCAGAATTTGAATTATATAGCTCCCAAAAAAGTTTTTCCATGATCTTAGAAATTAAAGCTGTCAGTATTTTTATTGAGGTTCTTCTTATATAATGTTTCCATTGTTTTGAGTTCGTCTTTGATTGCTTTTATCATTTTTTGAACATCTTCCTCCGTGTATTCATAATTATTCGTGTTAGAGCAGTTTGAAAGGCTTCTAATCCCAGATAGAAGATTATCAACCCTTTTTGAAGCTACTCTTTTAAATCTCTCTTTTTTTAGTTTAGAATTATTCATATTTAATAATAAATGAAAAATTAACGATACAAATGTAGGTAAAAAACTATATAATGCAAAATGTAGTATATAATAATAGATTGTATTACACGTGAGGGAGGGAGAAATTTAGATCTTTTGGTTTTTTCAGGCTGGTTTGTGCAAAGGTAAAACCAAATGTGCTAAATGTGAGATTGGCTTTTCTTTAATGAAACACAACGTCTTCGGCTATGAGTAGTTGCGTGGGTTATCACTTAACTTTGCAAGTACACACCAAACTGAAAATCCGCGAGGATTTCCAGAGTAGGCGAGAACAAGCAATTACTTTATAGCCATTGTTAGCTCTAGTTATTTATTAATTCCGTTTCTGTTTGTACAATTTTTGGTGTTGGTCTTGTCCAAGTACTTACGTATTGAACAATTCCCTCGTAATATTCCAAAACCATATTATCAATCAGAACTATAAATTTTTTCACGCTCGCAAAACCTGTTCCAAATCCTCTGTTTAAAGTGATTTTAAATGCTTGAATTTCTTTGTCTCTAATCAATTCAATCAATGTGTCTAATTCCGATAATTTGACTTTTATGTTAGCTTTAGCATATTTAATGTCAGCTTCAATTATTAATTCCTTTTCTAATTTTGAAAACAAAACATTATTTTTCTTTTTACAATTTTCTAGTTGTTTTCCAATCCAAGTAATTTTCGCCTTGTTTCCTCTATCTAAAGGTGGTGTTAACTTAACTGACATTGAAACAATTCGTCTTTCAAATTCAGCCATAAGTTTTATGTCAGAAGCTACATTTTTAATAATCAATTCTCCTGTAATGCAGTTGTCGTTTATGACTTTCTTGATGTCCTTTTTAACACTCTCTTTATTTTTAGATGAGGATTTAACTAAAACCCCAAGTTTTCTACTTAAAAGTAACGCCATATCTTTTTCTTCTTCATACCAACTCAAAACTGCTTCCTCTATAAATTTATCTGATTGTTTTAAAGCCTTTTGTGCTCTAATACTTTCGGCAAGTTCTTTCCAACCTGCTTTCATTTGTATGAAACCAGATATTCCAGATACTGAACTCTCAAAATAATGTAAAGCCTCTGACATTATTTCTACTTGGTCATCATCTTGTATCCTAACATCATTTTTGAAAAGTAGTATTCTACCTTTAGTTATTAGGTAAGTCCAAGAGAAATGATACAATGAAATGTTTCTAGGAACTTTAACTTTTACTGGTGAGTGCGTCGAGTCAGCAACAAATTCGTTTGATACTGTTACTAACTTATTAACTTTTAGACTTTTTGATATTGAAAGATAATCTTCAACTTGTTTTTGGTCAATACCGTTGTTTTTGTTTTTCATTTCAAAGAAAACAGCATCAGCAATTATTCCTTTTGTAACAAGTATTATTAAACCATCTATTCGAGATGAACTGATGTCAGGAAATGAAGCTTCAGTATAATAATATGCTTTTCCAGCTCTACTTAATTTAATGCTTTTAAAGATTCCGTCTCGATATTCTTTCACTAACCTTACTGTTGACAAAAAGATTGACGTTAAAGCCATTTCATCTCCAGTTTTCAAAGTCGGAATTAATTTGGCTTGTTGTAATTTGATTTGACCATTTTGAAGAAATAAGTCAAAGTCAGTTTTTTCCAGTCCGACAAGTTTGGTTAGTTTTTTTTGAATCATATTAATTTTATTGATGGTTGTGTTTAATTAGAGCTAACGCCCCGCTAAACGGCTTTAGGTTCGGGGTTTTGAATATCGAGTTTACTCGAGTATTCAAAAGACCACATGAATCCTGCAGTCGCGCCTGCGGGAACCTGTTCAGTTTCAAGAATCA
>CATIMP010000148.1 GCA_949528465.1 Bacteroidota bacterium
GAACATGAGCATGGAATGGCATTGAATATTGAAGGACAAAATTCACAAAACTTTTATACGGTATTAAGTGGTCTTGCTGGGCAGGCCCCAACAAACATCAATGAAAATACCCATTATGGGAAAGAGCTGCAATACATTGTCAATACTGACGCTTTTGCCAATACATACGCGAATTCTATCGAAACCGCTTACAACACAGGCACTAACCACAATAACGCATCTGGGTATCCAAGTACAGACTTAGCTGACCAGTTGAAAACTGTAGCAAGACTTATGCGTGGAGGTATAGACACAAAAATCTATATGGTTACCATTGGCGGATTTGACACCCACAACAATCAAAATGAGAGTAGCGGAAATGTAAATGGTAAGCACACAGAACTGCTAACAGAACTTTCAAGAGCCGTAGATGCCTTTATTGAAGATATAAATTCAGACTCCATAGGAGACGATGTGGTTGGACTTACTTTTTCTGAATTTGGTAGAAAAGCAAAACAGAATGGAAATTTAGGAACTGACCACGGCGAAATTGCGCCTATGTTTGTTTTTGGAAAAGCAGTAGAGGGTGGTATTTCAGGAAACAATGTTGACTTAACAGAAGCCACTAGCAATAATAACTGGCAAATAAAAACAGTCCAACACGATTACAGACAGGTTTTTTCGACCTTAATGCAAGACTTCTTGGGTGCTGATAGCAATGTTGTTGACAATGCATTTTTTGACCATACAAACACTAAAAGTTTTACGGACGATAAGGTGTCTGAAATTGTAAAAACTTCTTATTTTGTTGAACCCTCCTGTTATGCATTAAGTGCAAACAAAACGCCCGAAAAATCCATTTGGGCTGTTTATCCTAACCCTGTCTATGACAAACTTTATATTGATTCGTTTGCAGATGCTAACGATGTAAAGTACAAGCTTTTCGAAACAAGCGGTAGGTTATTAGGACAAGGAAGTGTAAATCTAAACAGAGGATATGGGGCAATAGATGTATCACATTTGAATAATGGTGTTTACGTGTTATCGCTTTCCGACGGTGTTCATTCAGCAACTAAAAAAATCATTAAGGGGAACGCTTAAGTTGACGTTTTATTCCTGCATATAAACAACATACTAGGTACCATTAAAAGCATTTGCGTGTTTTTGCTAGTGCTATTTGTTGCTGATTTTTACGCATAAAGGATTAATCTACCACGTAACGAACTCCATTTTGATTATTCATTACCTAAAAATTCCAATACCGCTATGGTATTTTTTGACGTTTTTATGATAACATCTTACTTGATGAATCCCTATTTTTAACTTAGATTTACTGCTTTAAACATCATATACTATTTAACCAAAACTCTACAACCATTGTTTTTAAGACTTATAATTGTTGTCGTTTGCTTAAACTCTTGCACATTTTCTAAACCTAAACAAGAGGAACAAAAAAAATTGCCTGTGTCTGAAAATCACTCAAAAATAACATCACACACACTAAAAAACGCAAATGGCGTACGTGTGGAAATATTAAACCTTGGCGGCATCATCAAATCAATAAAAACACCTAATAAGCACGGTGTATTAGAAGATGTTGTTTTAGGGTTTGATACCGCTGCTGATTACCTAAAGCCTCACCCCTACTTCGGAGCGATTGCTGGCAGATATGCCAACAGAATTGACAACGGTACTTTTACATTGGATAACAAAACATATACCCTTGCGCAGAATAATGGCTCAAACCATTTGCACGGAGGAATCGTGGGTTTTGATAAAGTGTTCTGGGATGTTAGTCCCTTTGAACGCGAAGACGGAGTTGGTGTTAGGCTTCATTACCTATCTGAAGATATGGAAGAAGGGTATCCCGGAAACTTGGATGTTACCGTTACCTATACGCTTACGCATGACAACACTTTAAAAGTTGGCTACAAAGCAACCACAGATA
>CATIMP010000149.1 GCA_949528465.1 Bacteroidota bacterium
AAGGGTTCGTTTTTCCATAATCGTCTCTTGATAATGTTATTGACTCATATCTTAAACCAGGTGCTATAGTGAGGCCTTTGAATTTATATTTATACATTACATAAGATGCGAATGCATTTGCCGAACTAACTCTATTTCCTTGAGCGCCTTTTTCTCCGTAAGTATCCAATGACATAAATCCGTTATTTATGTGATATGTGTCCTCCCACTGGAATCTATCCTCTTCATCATAATGAAATCTAAAACCAATTTCTAAATCATGAAATGAACCATTCTCGCCATACCAATGTGAGTCAATCTTAGTTTGTACACCCTTAGAAATATATTCTCTATTATTCGCTTTTACTTTCAAAGAATTATCTGCACCTAACTCCCCACTTAATATAGAATAGTGCCCAGCGTATTGAATGGGGTCTGAAATTACATTAGCTATTTTTTGTGAATTGCCATCAAATACAACATCATCAAGTTTGTACCAATTTCTTTTAAATCCGTTGTAATATACGTTAGATACGATTTTAAATTTATCGGAAAAATTAAGCTCATGCGTTAATACATACTGTATATGCGCTGCATCCATCTTATCCTTTTCTGAACCAGAATATCTCATGTATGGATTCTTTTCAAAGTCTGCATCCGTCAAACCGAGATATGTTTCATTCGAAATTTGATCATAATGATGAAATTTAAATTCAACGCTTTGGTTTAATTTGGCATCGCTTGATGTGGTATATCGAACCTTAGAAGTGATTTCATTGATATCAAAACCTGTGTTTGAATTAGTACCAAGGGATTTAAATCCATCAGAATTAAAATTCAAATACTCAAGCATGTATCCAAAATTTTCAAAGCTATCTCCAACAGTCGTGTGTAATTGGCCCGTGTGAAAGCTACCATAGCTTGTGGATAATTTTCCTGAAAAAGATTCAGGTATTTCTGTGGAAACAAAATTAATTGCTCCCCCTGTTGTATAGGGGCCGTATTGCACTTGACTACTCCCTTTCAAAATTTCCACGGCTTGCATTCTAGCTACAGACGGGAAATAATAAGCAGATGAAGCACTGTAAGGAGCTGGAGAAATTAAAACACCGTCTTCCATGATGACGATTTTTGAAGATCTTTCTGCAGAAGTCCCTCTAATACTTATATTTGGTCGTAATCCAAACCCATCTTCTTCATAAAAATTAACTCCAGGCACTTTATTTAATACTCTATTGATATCTGTATATGAAAACGCTGATAACTCCTCGCTGGATAGGTAGTAAGCGGCGCCGGTTCTATTTTTTGCAACAAATTTGTTACCCAAAATAGTATTGCCTTTTATAATGACTTCATCAAGTGAATAAATTGAGTCTTTAAAATTTTCAGGATTTTGTTGCGCTTTTAAACTAAAACTCAACAACGCTAAAAGAAGCATAAAGAATCCCTTCATTGTGGTTATTTTTATTTAGATTGGTTTTAATTTGTGCAAATGTATTTCCAAAAAACTTAACCGCAAAGTTTATTTGGATTTATTTTAAATAAGAAATTAACAAACCTGAAAAGAGGTGTTGTAAGCAGACTCAAAGTGAAGCATATTTGCTGGAAAATTGACTTTTTGAGCAGTTAGAAACGAGAGTAATTTTTCTGTAGGAACGTTACCTGTTAGCGCATCTTTTGCCATTGGGCATCCACCCAAACCACGAATAGCGCTGTCAAAAGCGCGACAACCACCACCAAAAGCAGCTTGAATTTTTTCGGTCGCCTCGTTGGGTTTGGCGTGCAAATGTGCACCAAAAAAGATTTTGGGATGCACCGAAAGTAAGTGCTCAAAAAGGGATGTAATCGTTTGGGGTTGCGCAACGCCAACCGTATCGGAAAGTGAAATACGCCGAATACCCATCTGAGCCAATCGCGCTACCCACTCCCCTACAAGTTCAGGGCTCCATGGATCACCGTATGGATTGCCAAAACCCATAGATAAATACACAACCAGTTCCTTACCTAACTGCTGTACGCGATTGGCAATTTTGTCCAATACTTGTGTGGATTCTTCAATGGTTTTATTGGTGTTTCGCACTTGAAAGTTTTCTGAAATCGAAAACGGATATCCCAAATAATCAATCTGTGGATATAACAACGCATCTTCTGCACCGCGAGCGTTTGCAACTATGGCAAGCAGCTTGGTCTTGGTATCGCTTAAGTCTAATTGCCGAATAATTTCGTGCGTATCACGCATTTGCGGAACGGCCTTGTGCGATACAAAGCTACCAAAGTCCAATACATCGAACCCTACTCGCAATAAGGATTGCAAATAACTCACTTTTATATCTGTCGGAATAAACGGTTTAATGCCTTGCATGGCATCTCGTGGACATTCGGTAAGAAAAACACGTGGCATGCATCAAAAATAACAAATCCTTTTAGCTTTAGTATTAGCGTTTTAGCTTAAATTTGTAGGCGAAAAATTGCTTATGATTACTGCTACTTCTATTGATCAAGATTTATCGCCGTTAAAGGCAAAGCTTCTTGAACATCCACTCTACACTAAACTGAATTCTATTGAAGCCATTCAGGTATTTATGACCTATCACGCCTTTGCGGTTTGGGATTTTATGTCACTTGTAAAATCATTACAACAAAAACTCACTTGTACCAAACTTCCATGGGTTCCGGTAGGAAGCCCTGGCTCTCGCCGCTTAATTAACGAAATTGTTTGGGGCGAAGAAAGTGATGTGGATACGCAAGGAAAGCCTGCTAGCCACTATGAGTTGTACCTGCAAGCAATGGAAGGAATTGGCGCAGACACCACTCCCATTGTGGATTTGGTAACAGCGATACAAAATGGAGTTTCGTGGCAAGATGCTTTGAGTCAAGCACATATTCCTGAAGAAATTAAAACTTTTGTGCGTTTTACGCTCAATACCGCTATAAACGCCCCCGCACATATTGTTGGAGGTGTTTTTACATACGGTAGAGAAGATTTAATTCCCGATTTATTTATTGCCATTGTGCGCGGTTTGGCCAATCAACAAAAAGGGAGTGTAGACACTTTACTCTACTATCTGGAACGCCACATTGAATTGGACGGAGAGGAGCACGGACCTATGGCCTTACAAATGATGCAAGAGCTTTGCGGCGATAGCACTACGAATTGGGACGAAGCCACCGATTTTGCACAACAAGCACTTGCGCATAGAATTCGTTTGTGGGACTTTATAGCGACGCAATTATAACGTCTCTATACATTTTATTTATATTCGCATGATTAACCTATTTGTCATGAAACATCTTATCTTATTTGTTGGCGCATTTTTAGTGTCATGTGCCTCAACTCAAAAAACAGTAGAATTTACACCTAGTACCTTTGCCAACACCATCACAGCGGAGGAGTTAAAAGAACATTTATA
>CATIMP010000150.1 GCA_949528465.1 Bacteroidota bacterium
GGGAGATATTGATGTTGATTATCACCACACAGTTGAGGATACGGGCATTGTTTTAGGGCAAGTTTTAAAGCAAGCGCTTGGAGAGAAACGTGGTATTCGTAGGTATGGATTCTTCGTACTTCCAATGGATGAGTCTTTAGCGCGTGTTGCCTTAGACTTATCGAATCGCCAAGCTTTTGTTTATAAAGTAGATTACAAAGATGCAATGGTGCGTGACTTTAGCATCGGACTGGTTAAGGAATTTTTCCAAGCCTTTGCTAATGAAGCAGGTTGTAATTTGCACATCAATTTGGAATACGGGGAAGAGCCACATCATATAGCAGAGGCAATTTTTAAAGCTTTTGCTCGTGCTTTAGACATGGCAACTACGTTGGATCCGCGTCTTGGAGATGCTGTGCCTACTACTAAGGGAACTTTAAGCGAATAATTGAGTTTTGCGCAGCTTGTTGAAGAAGCGCTTGCGCTCAACAGTTATGAATTTAGGTTATATCGTATAAACCGTCGCTTCTTTATGCCTACCCAAACCAGAGTGCATGCTCCGAGAAGAAGTGCATAAGTAGAAGGTTCGGGAACTAATTGTTGCTCGAAGCCAAAACTAGTAAGACCAACTTTGGCTCGATCTGCTTCTGCTAAACCACTCGCATCGATTGTAAAGCGAAGGACCCGACTAGGTGTTTCTCCAAAAATCCACCCCATTGTATTGAGTTGTTTACTACTATTTAGGTAAGAGAGTGTCTTATCGCTTTGAAATGCATCTTCCCAACTATTTGTTTTGTCTACATATCCATCAATTTTTACATTAATAGTTTGGTCTGATGACATGTTTTGAAGTGCAAATCCTAACAAACGTAACGAAACGTAGTAACCAGGATCAGCAGTTAAGGTAAAGACCGTAATGCCTGAAGTATTTGTGCTGAAGAGTGCACCGTCATTTCTTACCGTGCCACCAGCCCCATCATTAACATCCCAGTTCTGCTGGATGCGTTGACCCGCATCCCAAGCAATAGTGATATTGGGAGTCCATGATCCGTAGGTGGTGGCATCGTAGATATAGCCATCTTTTGGTGAGGAATCGATCCGGTTACCAACAGTTCCTGTCTGAATTGGCGTATTGAGTGCATTTGCTGGATTAGCAAAGGTTATGTGGATTGCGCTTAGGTAGTGTGTGCTGGTGAAAAGCACACAAATTATAATGCGTATGAATCTAAAAATGCGTTCCATTTGTATATTTATTTATCTTTGACCTTAATTAATTTTTTAAAAATTAACAATTTAAATCCATTTAAACAAATAAAAATGTGTAAATTGGTATATAAATTTTTAATGTAAATTTTCACTTTTCTTTCTAAAATGTCTTAATGGTGATGATTAGCTGCATTCATTCTCGCATAAATTTCTGATGTAATTGGTACCTTAGTGTCTGTGGGCTTGCATTTATGTGGGAAGCGTTACAAATAGTGAGATTCTGTTTCTTTGTTCGATGTAATGAAAATGGGACTGATTCCTATCGCTATGAAAACTGCTGAGACAAAACCCACAGTCTTGATTATTGATGATGACGCAGATTTGCGTTATTCGCTAAAGCGTGTGCTTTCTGGTGGCGAATACCGTGTGATCGAAGCTGATAGCGGGGAGGCAGGCCTAAAGGTTGCCGGCGTAGAGCATCCGCAGGTCATTCTGCTAGACAATCGTATGCCAGGAATGACGGGTATTGAGGCACTTCAACACCTTCGAGGCGTGAACCCAAACGCAATGATTATCTTGATGACGGCTTATGGCACGACCCAGACGACTATCGAGGCAATGAAGTTTGGGGCGTTTGATTATATCATGAAGCCGTTCGATTTGAAAAAGATCTTGGCTTTAAC
>CATIMP010000151.1 GCA_949528465.1 Bacteroidota bacterium
ATTTGGTCCTAAAAATGATTTGGAGGCAAAAGCCTAAGCAAACTTTTTTGAATCAACAGCAGAGTTTGCTGAGTTCAGTCAAACCTTTACTAGAGTTTTAATCAAAGAATAAAACTAAAAATCTATGATTTTTACTTTCCATTTAGACTACGGAGCTCTTTCAGAATATACCCCCAATAATTAATTAAAGGTTTCTCACTTTCTGTTCCCATTCCCAAGCTGAAGCAACGGCTTCATCTAAACTACGTTTTGTTTTCCAGCCCAAAACAGTATTCGCTTTGGTGGTGTCAGCATAGGCTGCAATAACATCTCCCTCTCGGCGCGCCCCAATTTCGTAGGTTAATTTTTGCCCCGAAACACGCTCAAAGCTTTGAATTACTTCAAGCACGCTACTTCCTTTGCCAGTACCTAAGTTAAAGACTTCGTAGGCTTCCGCACTTTTGCTTTCCAAAACACGTTCTAATGCTACTACGTGTGCCTCTGCCAAATCTACCACATGAATATAATCTCTAACATTCGTGCCGTCTGAGGTAGGGTAGTCGTTGCCAAAAACGGTTAGTTTTGGATACAGTCCGGCGGCTGTTTGTGTAATAAATGGAACTAAATTTTGTGGTTTTCCTAAGGGTAATTCCCCAATAGCAATAGATGGATGTGCACCAATCGGATTAAAGTAGCGTAGTGCAATTACCCGAAATCCTTCAATTGCATTTACGGTATCTATCAAAATTTCCTCTCCAATTTGTTTGGTGTTTCCATAGGGTGACATTGCAGGCTGAACAGCTGCATTTTCGTTAATGGGAAGTTCAGTAGCTTCGCCATAAACGGTACAAGAAGAGCTAAAGATAAATGGAATAGGTGATGCTACTTTTTCAACTTCTGCCAACAAATTCAGCATCGACCCCAAATTATTTTGGTAGTACGCCACAGGTTTTTGTACGCTTTCTCCAACAGCTTTATATGCCGCAAAATGAATAATTCCCGTAATGCGATGTTGTTGAAACATTTCGGCAACTGCAGCGCTGTTTTGCAGGTTGAGTTCGATAAACATTGGGCGAATGCCACTAGCCGTTTCTATGCCGTCCAAGACTTCAACAGAAGCGTTAGATAAATCATCAACGATGAGAACTTGATGCCCTTTTTCTTGTAAGGCGACTACCGTATGTGATCCAATAAACCCTAAACCTCCTGTAACTAAAATCATATGTATATATTGAACACAAAAATAAGGATAAAGACGGGAATTTAGGATGCTGTTTTAGCAATCCAAGCGTAAATTTTATCTTCTAGCAACGCCAATGGAATACATCCAGACTCCAATACAATACGGTGAAATGCACGGATATCAAAAGCATCACCAAGTTTTTCCTCTGCAATGGAGCGAAGTTCTCTAATTTTTAACTGTCCAATTTTATAGGACAATGCCTGTCCGGGATTTGCCATATAGCGTTCTATTTCAGAAATAATGGCGTATTCGGGCTCGGCTTCATTTGCTAGTGAATAAGCAATGGCTTGCTCGCGAGTCCAGCCTTTGGTATGAATTCCTGTATCTACGACCAAGCGAATAGCGCGGTGCATTTCGGCGCTTAACATCCCAAAATATTGGTACGGATCATCATATAAACCGAGCTCTGTTCCCAACGACTCACAGTACAACGCCCAGCCTTCACCATAGGCGCTATACCAAAGTGTTTTTCTAAAATCGGGGAGGGACGCATCTTCTTGTTGCAGCGAAATTTGAAAGTGATGTCCCGGAATGGCTTCGTGCAAAAATAAATCTTCATCAGAGAAAATATTGTATTCTTTTACATTTGGAATTGGCACATAAAATACACCAGGTCTGGTACCGTCAAGGGAGCCGGGATTGTAATGCGCTGCCGCTGATTTTTCTCTAAATGCTTCAACCCTGCGCACCTCAAACGGCGTTTTGGGTTGCAATTCAAATAAGGCATTTACTTTTGCCTTCATCTTGTCGTGAATAGCATTAAAATTGTTAATGACCTGTTGTGGGTTGTCAAAAGGCATCAGTTTTAGCAACGTACGGACATGTTCAAAAAAAGCATTTAAATCTCCTTTAAAACCCACTTGCGCTTTGATGCGTTCCATTTCACTGCGTAAACGGGCAACCTCAGATAGTCCGAGCTGATGAATTTCATTAGCCGTCATATCTGTAGTGGTATAAAGTCTGATGGCGTAATTGTAATACTCCTCTCCAAATGAGTACGCATTAAAACCACTACTGTTGCGCCCCGCCTCTAAATAGGTTTTTTCCATAAAATCTGCTAAATCTTGGTAGACAGGAATGATTTTAGTTGTGACCATATCGGCGTATGCCGCTGAAAGACTATCTTTTTGAGCTGCCGTAAAATCTTCTGGAAAGTTTTTGGCAGGCATGTAGAAAATATTTTTATCTAAATCGGGTTCGGTCATCGCTTGAAGTTGCGGCACTACTTTTCTAATCAATGATTTTGGCAGTACAACATCTTGTGCAATTCCTTCTTTCATTCGGGCTTTTGCGCTTTTCAGCCACGATATATAATCGTCTACACGAGAAAGCCAATTGGTATAATCGGTTACGGAGATAAACGGCTGTGCGCTTGACCCTGCTGCCAATTGCCCCATAGTAAGTTGTAGCGTCCACATTTGATTTATGGGGAGTAGCTCTGTGGGAAACGCCATACCCATCAAGTTAGTTTCGCACTCCCATTTTAAGACTTTTTTACTGAGTTGGTCGCGCTCGTTTAAGTCATCGTTATTAATCGACTGAAGTGATTGGAGTATTTCGGAATAAAACACTTTTTGCGATGCTATTACTTCATCGTCAAGGTAGTTTGGTAAGTAGTCATTGTAGCGCGTATCGCCTTGAAAGGTTGCGCCAATAGGGTTCATTTCTAATGTTTGTTCATGATAGTTCTGCATGAGTGTTTGTAATTTTTCTTCGGCAGATGGTTGCGCGCAACTTGCAAGTAGCATAACTACAATTAGTGAAAAAACAGAAGTTCTCATAATATTGATTTATAGGGTATTTATTATTGCGCAACCGCAGTTGCATTGATTTGTTTGGCTAATGCTTTTGCTCCAGGAATCCAACTCTTTAGGTTCGCAATTCTGCGTACCTCGCTTGGGTGTGTACTCAAAAATTCAGGTTGTCCCCCTTTTGATTGTGCTTTCATGCGTTCCCATAATTTTGGTGCCTCTTCTGGGTTATAGCCTGCAATGGTCATAAGTTCTAACCCAATTTTATCGGCTTCGGTTTCGTGCTTCCTGCTAAACGGCAACATACCGCCAAGGCTTGAGCCAATTCCATATGCCATCATAATTTGTTGTCGCTTTTGTGCGTCTTGATTTTTGGTAGCCTCGGCGGTAATAATACCACCTGCCTGCTGCACAATCCCAAGACTCATTCGTTGGGCACCGTGGTCCGCTAGTGCATGCGCAACCTCATGTCCCATAATGGCAGCTATGCCATCGGCGTTTGCTGCAATAGGCATAATTCCAGTGTAGAATACAATTTTTCCGCCGGGCATACACCAAGCGTTTACTTGTTGGTTGTTCACCAAATTGTACTCCCAATTGTAATCATTCAGCATGTTAGGCTGTCCTTTGTAATTAAAATAAACTTGAGCTGCACGGGCGATGTCTTCTCCAATAGATTTCACTAAATCTGACTCTTTGGTATCGGTAATCACATCGTTTTCACTTAAAAACGAGTTGTATTGCTGTAAAGACATGGCAAAAATCTGCTTGTTATTGCCAAAAAAGTTGAGGGTTTTTTTCCCTGTAAGTACGTTGGTTTTGCAGCCAACAAACACTAAAAATACCGCAATAAAAAGGGAATAATTATTTTTCATAATAAAGATTTGATTTTCTAAAAATAAGAAAATAAATCGTTTACTACGAATTATACATTTACGACACTACTCAAATCAGAGATGGTTTCTGTGGGATTTTCAGACGTAAACACAAAGCTGCCTGCCACAAGTACATCGGCACCAGCCTGAACGAGTGCCTCAGCATTTTTAGAAGTAACGCCGCCGTCAATTTCAATCATAACTTCAGCATTATTGGCATTTGCAAGTGCACGTAAACGACGCACTTTGTCGTAAGTGTTTTCAATAAATTTTTGTCCGCCAAAACCTGGATTTACACTCATTACACATGCCAAATCTAAATCTGATATAACCTCTTCCAAAACTGAAATTGGCGTATGCGGATTTAGTGCCACACCAGCTTTCATTCCCGCAGCCTTAATCGCTTGAACTGTGCGATGAAGGTGTGTGCAAGCTTCTGCATGAACGGTAAGTACGGCTGCGCCCAAATCTGCAAATGTTTGAATGTAGCGATCTGGATCTACAATCATTAAATGTACATCAAGTGGTTTTTTAGCATGCTGCGCCATAGCTTTTAGCACAGGCATTCCAAACGAAATATTAGGAACAAAAACACCGTCCATGATGTCCATGTGAAACCAGTCGGCTTGACTTTGATTTACCATGTTTACATCACGTTCTAAATTGGCAAAATCTGCCGCCAACATTGAAGGTGCTATTTTGATGTTTCCCATTACCCTAAATAGGTTTTTAGGATTTTACTTCTTGACGTGTGCTTTAATCTGCGGATGGCTTTTTCTTTAATTTGACGTACACGCTCGCGAGTTAGGTCAAACGTTTCGCCAATTTCCTCTAAGGTCATTGGATGTTGATTTCCAAGGCCAAAGTATAGTCGCACTACATCAGCTTCACGCGGTGTTAATGTTTCAAGTGCACGCTCAATTTCGGTACGCAACGACTCATGCATTAAGGTTCTGTCAGGGTTTGGAGATTCGCCAGAACGCAAAACGTCATATAAGTTAGAATCTTCTCCTTCCACAAGTGGTGCATCCATAGAAACGTGACGTCCCGAGTTTTTCATCGATTCTTTAACGTCAGAAACGGTCATGTCCAATTCCTTGGCGATTTCTTCTGCCGAAGGTACACGCTCATGGGCTTGTTCCAAAAACGCATAGGTTTTGTTGATTTTATTGATTGACCCAATTTTATTTAGCGGCAAGCGTACAATTCTAGACTGCTCTGCAAGTGCTTGTAAAATAGATTGTCTAATCCACCAAACGGCGTATGAAATAAATTTAAACCCACGTGTTTCGTCAAAACGTTTTGCGGCTTTTATCAGCCCTAAGTTTCCTTCGTTAATAAGATCGGGAAGTGTGAGACCTTGATTTTGATATTGTTTTGCTACTGACACCACAAATCTAAGGTTTGCCTTAGTTAATTTTTCCAAAGCAATCTGGTCACCTGCCTTAATGCGCTGCGCTAATTCCACTTCCATTTCGGCGGTAATTAGGTCAACCTTTCCAATTTCTTGAAGGTATTTGTCTAGTGATGCAGTTTCACGATTCGTAACCTGCTTGGTAATTTTTAACTGTCTCATTTGCTTTGTGTTGAATGGATGTTAGTTATTATACGTTTAGTTAATGCCTTAGGTTACATTTATTCAAAAAAAAACCGCTAAAATATTTTTAGCGGTTTTGTTGTTTTAAAAGGAGGATGAATTAGTCGCGTTTTGGACGTCTATTATTTCCACCACCTCTTCTTTTATCTCTATCTCCGCTAGGACGAGGCTTGCGTTCTACATAGCCCTCAGGTTTTTCTAAAAGTGCTTTACGCGATACTTTTTCTTTTCGAGTACGCGGATCAACACCAAAGTATTTCACTTCAAAAACGTCGTTCATGTTTACAACATCGTTAACGTTTTCGGTACGTTCCCAAGCCAATTCACTAACGTGTAGCAACACTTCGTTTCCAGGAGCATCGGTGTATTCTACCACAGCGCCGAATTCCAAAATTTTAATGACTTGTACCTCGTACACTTCACCTACTTCTGGCTTAAACATAAGCGCGTCTATTCGTGCTTGAACTTGATCGATTCCTTCTGCACCTGTACCTAAAATTTCCACGATACCTTCTCCAGTATCAGGATCTTCGTTAATCACAATCGTGGTATTGGTTTCTTTCTGTAATTCTTGAATTACTTTACCACCACTACCGATAATTGCACCAATATATTCGTTAGGAACAGTACGCATCACCATTTTTGGTGCGTGGTCTTTTACATCTACAGCCGGAGCATCAATAGTATCTGTAAGTTTCTCCAAAATATGTAAACGACCATCACGCGCTTGTTTTAATGCCTGAATCAAAATATCATAAGAGAGCCCTTTGACTTTGATATCCATTTGACATGCTGTAATACCATTTTCAGTTCCAGTAACCTTAAAGTCCATATCACCAAGGTGATCTTCATCACCTAAAATATCAGAAAGTACAGCAAAACGCTCACCATCAGAAATAAGTCCCATGGCAATACCCGAAACAGGATTGCTTATTTGAACACCTGCATCCATCAGTGCCATTGTGCCGGCACAAACCGTTGCCATAGAAGAAGAACCGTTAGATTCCAATACTTCTGAAACAACACGTACTGTGTAAGGACAATCGTCTGGCATTACTTTTTTAAGTGCGCGCTGCGCAAGATTTCCGTGTCCTACTTCTCTACGTGATGTGCCACGTAATGGACGTGCTTCACCTGTACAGAATGGAGGGAAATTGTAATGTAAATAGAAATTTTCTTCGCCTTGTTCTGTTGGCAAGTCAATAATATTCGCTTCCCTGGACGTACCAAGCGTTACGGTAGCTAAAGCTTGCGTTTCACCTCGTGTAAATACAGACGAACCGTGTGTAGAAGGTAAATAATCTACTTCACACCAAATTGGTCTGATATCTGTTGTTTTACGTCCGTCTAAGCGAATGCCTTCTGCAAGTACCAATTCACGAACTGCTTCTTTTTGCGCTTTGCCAAAGTATTTACCAATCAGCTTGCCTTTTTCTTCCAATTCCTCTTCCGAAAATGTTTCTAACAACGCTTCTTTTACTTCTCCAAAAGCAACGCCACGTTCTTGTTTAGAACTACCTTCTTTTGCTATGTCATAGCATTTTTGGTAAGCAAAATCATGTACTTTTTGTTGCAATTCTTCGTCGCTTTCTTCAGCTTCGTATTCTCGAGTTTCCTTTTTGCCTACAGCTTCTGCTAACTCAATTTGTGCAGCAACTTGCTTTTTGATGGCTTCGTGTCCAAAGCGAATGGCATCTGCCATAACTTCTTCAGAGATTTCATCGAATTCGCCTTCAACCATAGTAACCGAATCTGCACTGGCACCAATCATGATGTCAACATTAGATTCTTTAAGTTGTTCTTTACTAGGGTTAATGATAAAACGACCATCAATTTGTCCTACACGTACTTCTGAAATTGGATATTCAAAAGGAATGTCAGAAAGTTGAATAACTGTGGAGGCAGCCAAACCAGCTAATGCATCGGGCATTACTGTTTCGTCATGCGACATAAGCTGAATCATGACTTGTGTTTCGGCATGGTAATCTTTTGGAAAAAGTGGTCGCAATACACGATCAACCAATCGCATGGTTAAAACTTCTTCATTGCTGGGTCTTGCTTCGCGCTTAAAGAAACCACCTGGGAATCGTCCTGCGGCAGCAAATTTTTCACGATAATCTACGGTTAAAGGTAGAAAGTCTACAGGGGAGGCTTGTCGTGCAGAAACAACGGTTGCTAATAGCATACAGTTGCCACTTCTTACGACAACAGAGCCGTCAGCTTGCTTGGCAAGCTTGCCTGTTTCGAGTGTAATAGTACGGCCATCGCCTAAATCAATAGTCGAGGTATGTACGTTGGGTATCATACG
>CATIMP010000152.1 GCA_949528465.1 Bacteroidota bacterium
AAGCCCACAAAAACCTATTATTTTTGAAAATCGTATGGTCAACAGAAAAGTTGTAATGAACAAAAATACATCAAATACATGGTTAGCAAAAACGCGCTAAAGCAGTTAGGGCAATTGGGACAAAAAAAATTCAGGAAAGAACACGGTCTTTTTGCTGTTGAAGGCAACAAAGCAATTGCCACTTTTTTAGCTCACGGTTTTCAGCTTGCACATTGCTTTACAGTTGAAAAGGACTCCCAAAATAGTTTAGAGGCGGAAATTATTACGGCCAACGATATGAAAAAGTTGAGTAATCTAAGTACGCCTGCTAAGTACTGGGCAGCGTTTAAACTAACACAACCAAACGCATTTGTTCCACAAACGTTGAATTTGGCATTAGATGGCATCCGTGATCCTGGAAATCTGGGCACCATTATTCGGCTGTGCGATTGGTTTGGTATTTACCATTTGGTATGTTCTACAGATACAGTGGATTGCTTCAACCCTAAAGTGGTGCAAGCGAGTATGGGATCGCTCGCAAAAGTTCATGTACATTATGTTGATTTATCCTCTTTTATATCGCAACATAACTTAGTAGCCATTGGCACTGCCATGCAAGGCGAGAACATTTACTCCACGACATTGCCAAAAAAGGCCATTTTGGTCATGGGTAACGAAGGACAGGGAATTTCTAAGGAGGTCAATTCAATTTTAAAACAAAATATTTCGATTCCAAGTGTTGGCAGCCCAGCTGCTGAAAGTCTAAATGTTGCTATGGCAACGGGAATTTTGTTGAGTGAATTTAGACGTAAAGTGTAATTACTCAAACGTAAATCGAAGGAAAATACCACGGCTTTTCATGGAGGCAATGTGTTCTGTGAATCTACTGCTTGGGTCTTCGTCTGGTACAATTTCATTGTTTAGCGCAAATAAACCGTGTATTGAAGGAGTAAATTTAAAGTAGGGGAAATAGATGTCCGTTCCAATGGCAAACTCCCACGCATACATATTTCGTTTCATGCGAAATGTTCCAGATGCATTGTCGTTCGGATTGTTTTCCTCGCTTGTTATATTGATGTTGTACGACATACTTCCCATCAAGAAAGGTCTTGCATTACGAATGCGTCTGGTGTTTAGTTTAATGCCAAGTGGAAAACGCACATAGTTCGATTTTATGATGCTAGGACCCGTAGATGTCTTGTCTTTAAATTGAAACGTTATCTCACGCTCTACAAAAGCAACCCCGGGGTGAAAACGAATATTTACAAATTCATTTATACGCACATCAGCCAGCAGACCAACGTCAAAACTAGGTTTAGGTTTTACAAGCAATCTAAACGGAACCTCATCAGGTGGAGTGGGTAGTGCAGAAGCTAAATACGTTACTTTTGCACCAACCGAATTTAGCCCTAAATAATAACCAAAACGCAATCGTTTTTTGTCTTCGGTTTTTAGGTTTTCTAATTTATAGTCTTGCCCATATGTTTCTGAAAACAAGGAAGATATAGCTATAAAAACAATTAAAAAAGATTTCATTTTTGTGCAATGTACAGGCTAACCACACCGCCACTGAGAGGTTTGTGTGCTACTGTAGAAAACCCAATTTCACGTAATTTATTGCACATCACTTCGCCATCTGGGAATTGCGTAGCAGATTCTCCAAGATATGCATAGGCACTTTTGTCTTCTGCAAAAAGTTTTCCCAAAAGAGGAATAATCACATTTGACATAATAAAGTGCGCTTGTTTCATTGGAAATCTTTTGGGTCTAGAGGTTTCCAGAATATATAAGCACCCATTAGCGTGTAGGACGCGATGCATTTCGCTAAGTCCCTTTTCAAGGTTGGCAAAATTTCGAATGCCAAAAGCAACGGTGACTGCATCGAATTGCTGCTCAAATGGGAGCTTTTCAGCATCGGCTACACTAAGTTTAATGCGGTCATTGAGCTTTAATTTATCAAGTTGTTTTGCTTGCACTTCCAACATTTTTGTTGAAAGATCTACTGCATCAATACGAACCAACGGTATTTTACTTAGCGCGATGGCAACATCCCCAGTTCCAGTTGCAACATCTAATATATTAACTGCTTCTTGCTTGCGAACACCAGTCACTAATTTCTTACGCCATCCCTTATCTAATCCCAAGGATAATACCCTGTTCAACCCATCGTATTTTTGGGCTATTCGGTCAAACATCAAGGTCACTTGTTCCTTTTTTGACAAGGAAGAATCTTTATATGGGGTAACGTTTTTACTCATAGAGCGCAAAGGTAGCTATAATATGCAGATGACAAATTATCCTTTCCGAGCAGAAACTTGCTATATTTGCATCATAATAATCTTATTTTAGATGAACATTGCCATCGCTGGAGCTAGCGATATTGGCTTTCACTTAGCCAAATTGCTTTCGTTTGAAGCACAGGACATTACGCTAATTGATGCCGACAAAGAGGCGTTGAATTACGCAGACAACAATCTTGATATTCGTGCAATAAAAGGAGATCCCTCTGCATTGGCGACCCTCAAAAATGCAGGTGTCGACAAAGCCGACATGATGATAGCCGTTACGCCTTCTGAAACGACAAACCTGATGTGCTGTTTATTAGCTAAGCAGTTGGGTTGCAAGCGTACCATTGCCCGTGTCACCGATATCGAATTTGAAAAATACAAGAATGATGTTGATTTTCAAGCACTTGGAATTGATGAACTCGTTTCACCAGAAGAATTAGCTGCCGAAGAAATACAATTGCTTATTGATCAATCTGCTTTTGAAAACAGTCATGAATTTGAAGACGGAACACTTACCATGATGGGAACTACGTTAGAAGAAGATGCTCCGTTTATTGGGAAAACAGTCCGCGAGGCTGCATCTGTGTTTCCAGGTGTTCATTTTATGCCTATTGCCATAAAGCGAGCAGCATCACAAAACACCATTATTCCTCGGGGCGACACCTGCTTTGAACAAGGAGATCAAGTGTATTTTACAACACTTCCACAAGGCGTTTCAGAACTGTATAGCCTAACGGGTGAGGTAAAAAATAAAATCAAAAACGTGATGATTTTGGGTGGAGGTCGTGTGGGTTTTAAAACCGCAGAGGATCTTTGTAAACGTGGGATAAATGTTAAACTTATTGAGTTAGATAAAGAACGCGCTATTGAAATGGCAGAGCGGCTCCCAGACACCCTTATTTTACACGGAGACGGTCGTAATGTTGAATTGCTACTGGAAGAAAACTTGGAAGAAATGGATGCATTTTTGGGAGTAACCAATGATGCAGAAACGAACATCATGTCTTGCCTTATGGCAAAATCGAAACAAGTCCCAAAAATCATTGCGCTCATTGAAAACATGGATTATTTTGAGCTGACAAAATCAATAGGCGTGGATACGCTAGTGAACAAAAAAATGCTCACAGCAAACACCATTTTCAGATACATTAGAAGGGGAGAAGTTGTCGATGTAGCAAAACTGAATAATATGGACGCCGAAATTGTGGAGTTTAAGGTGCAGTCATCTGCGAAGGTAATTGGCAAATCCATTAAAGATTTAGATTTTCCAAAAACAGCAACTATTGGCGGAGTTATCCGAGATGGCGCTGGAATTATTGCCTTGGGAGATTTTATTATTCAAGAAGAAGATCTTGTGTTGGTGTGTTGCTTGCCACAATCCATCAAAAGGGTAGAGCAACTTTTTTTATAAACCATGAAGGGGTATAACCTAAAACTTATTGTTCACATTCTTGGATTGCTACTGCTATTCAATTCTCTTTTTATTGGAATAACAACCCTTAGCAGCTATTTTATGAACGATGGTGCCGTGTACGGCATGCTCAAGGCCTTTATAATTAATGTCGTGGCTGGTGGTTTAGCGATGGGATTAACCTTAAACCATAGAAAAGAAATCAAAAAACGCGAAGGCTATTTGATTGTCGTTTTTGGATGGCTTATTATGGTGATATTCGGGACATTACCTTTTGTTTTTACCAATGCAGTTTCATCGATTTCCGATGCGCTTTTCGAAACGATGTCGGGCTACACCGCTACGGGTGCCACAATTATGGATAACATCGAATCACTACCAAAAAGTATTATTCTTTGGCGTTCGCTAACGCACTGGATGGGCGGAATGGGAATTATCGTTTTAGCCATTGCTATTTTACCGCTTTTAGGGATTGGGGGTATGCAGCTTTTTAGCGCAGAAGCGCCTGTTTTGGGTGGTGATAAATTGCACCCACGCATTAGCGATACAGCCAAAAGATTATGGTTGATTTATGTGGGGCTTACGGTAATTAACGCACTACTACTTTCCCTTTCAGGTATGTCTGTTTTTGATGCCGTTAATCACGCCATGAGTACCATGGCATCTGGGGGGTTCTCAACTAAAGATTCAAGTTTAGGCTACTGGAATGATATTCCACAAATCCAATATATTACGGTGATTTTTATGTTTTTGGCCGGTAGTAATTTTGTTTTACTCTACTATGCGCTTAAAGGAAAATTCAAACGTGTTTTTTCCGACACAGAGTTTCGTTGGTATGCTGGTTTTATTGGTGCATTTGTACTTATAGTAACAACATCGCTAATGAAAAATGGAGCATACACAATGGTAGATTCAGCGATTTGGACATCGCTGGAGCAATCGTTTAGACATGCGTTGTTTCAAGTAGTTGCTGTTATTACTACCACAGGATTAGTTACTTCTGATTTTACAGCTTGGTCACCTTTTATAACCATGCTCTTTTTTGGTTTGATGTTTTTGGGTGGTTCTACGGGTTCAACCTCTGGTGGAGTAAAAGTTATGCGTCATTTAATCCTTATCAAAAATGGATTTTTAGAATTCAAGCGTGCGCTACACCCAAATGCTATTTTGATGGTGCGCCTGAACAAAATTAGCATTGAGCAATCTATTGTATACAACGTTTTAGCCTTTTTTATTTTGTACTTAATCCTATTTATTATTGGCGCAGGCGTACTTAGTATTTTAGGATTAGATTTTACCTCAGCTATTGGCGGAGCAGCCGCCTCGCTCGGAAATGTTGGTCCAGGTTTGGGTGATTTAGGTCCTGCTACAACATACGCGTCGCTGCCCACGCTTGGGAAATTATGGTGCGCTTTACTTATGTTAATCGGCAGGCTGGAACTGTTTACAGTACTTATACTATTTACTCCTTACTATTGGCGTAAACGTTAACTAACAGCTACTTTAATTCTGCGAATCGCTTCTTCTATTTCTTCTAGAGAAGCAGCATACGAAATACGGATATTGTTTGGACAACCAAAAGCATCACCAGTAACGGTAGCTACGTTTGCTTCTTCCAACAAATACATAGCAAAATCAGATGCATTTTCTATCAATGTTCCATTTAATTTTTTCCCAAAAAAGTAAGAAATATCAGGGAATACGTAAAAAGCACCTTTAGGTACATTCACAGTAAATCCTTCAATGTCTTGCAGTAAATCAATGATGCGTTTTCTTCGAAAATCAAACTCATCTACCATGTATTTTATTTTACCAACGGGGGCTAAAACTGCGGTAATGGCAGCGCGTTGCGCAATACAGTTTGTGCCACTCGTTACCTGCCCTTGGATTTTGGTACACGCCTTTGCAATCCATGCTGGACCGCCCAAATATCCAATCCGCCAACCCGTCATAGCAAAGGCTTTAGCCAATCCATTTACGGTTATGGTGCGTTCATACATACTTGGAATGGCAGCGAAACTAAACGGCGTAGCCCCATCATAGTTTATGTGTTCGTAAATTTCGTCAGAGAGGACATAAATATTAGGATGCTTTTCTAAAACTGCAGCCAAAGCCTCATATTCCGCCTTTGTATACATTGAACCACTTGGATTGTTTGGCGAATTGAGCATTACCAATTTTGTTTTGGGGGTAATGGCATCTTCAAGTTGCTCGGCTGTGATTTTAAAATCAGTTTTAATATCGGAACGAATCTCAATAGGATTCCCTTCTGCAAGAATAACCATTGCCGAATAACTTACCCAGTAAGGTGCTACAAGTAGTACATCATCTCCAGGGTTGATAAGTACTTGAACTACGTTTGCGATGGACTGTTTTGCTCCTGTGGAAACAACAATTTGATTTGGAGCATACTCCAATGCGTTATCCCGCTTAAATTTAGTGCAAATAGCATCTTTTAACTCTGCATAACCATCAACAGGTGTGTACGAATTATAATCTGCTTGAATGGCTTCAATAGCCGCTTCTTTGATAAATTCTGGTGTATTAAAGTCCGGTTCCCCAAGACTAAGCCCAATAATATCTTTCCCTTCGTTTTTTAATTCTCGTGCTTTCGCAGCCATGGCTAAGGTAGCCGATGCTGGCAAATTTTTTATGCGTTCTGATAATGGTTGACTCATCAATTAAAATTTTGCCAAATATAGTCGCTTGTCTAAAACGAAAACAAATTTTTATTCAATAGCTTCCGTATTTTTGCACAATACATTATGATAACATCTATTTTTAATCAATTTTCCAATTTAAATTCGCTCCAAAAAGAGCAATTAGAGGCACTTTTACCACTTTATAGCGATTGGAATCAGCGCATAAATGTCATTTCACGCTCCGACATGGAGCATTTTTATACGCGGCACGTGTTGCATTCATTGGGAATAGCAAAAGTACAGCCCTTTATTTCCGGCTCAAAAATTTTAGATGTAGGTACAGGAGGTGGATTTCCAGGCATTCCATTAGCAATACTATTTCCCGAAGTGCAGTTTACACTTGTGGATTCTATTGGTAAAAAGATAAAAGTGGTCAGCGCAGTGGCAGACGCACTTGAATTACACAACGTTAATGCATTTCACAAAAGAGCCGAATCTGTCAAAGGAACGTATGATTTTATTGTCAGCAGGGCAGTAACACATATGGATCGCTTTGTTCCTTGGGTACAAGAAAAAATTAGCACTGTAAATCGGCACGAACACGCCAACGGAATTTTATACTTAAAAGGAGGTGATTTAACAGAGGAACTTGCATCCTTTCCGAACGCAGAAATTACACCATTAACACAATTTTTCACTGAAGATTTTTTTGAAACTAAGAAGGTAGTATTCGTGCCGCTTTAGTTTAAACTAACATAGTGGTGAGCTGTAGCAAGTGTTTTTCGCATAGCTGCAAGTGGAATTTTTTCGGCTTCTTTCCAAAAAAAAAATCACTCGATTGGTGTAAAATCCAAGAATCAATTAAGGGCAAAGGAAGGGCTTAATTCAAATTTTGGAATGTAAGCTCTGAATTTTTTAGTTGTGGCAAGATTAATCATGTTGTAGTGACCTTGCATGGCTCCAAGCGGAGAGGCAAGCAGGCATCCCGACTGATAGGTGTACACTTGGCCAGGCTTGATAACGGGTTTTTTTCCTACAACGCCTTCGCCATCAACCATAGAGGTTGCCTTCAGCGCATCAAATATTACCCAATGCCTAGACTGGAGTTGAACAACATCTTTCCCTTGATTTGAAATAGAAACACGATAACCAAAAGAAAAGTGCAGACGGTAGTTTTTGAAGTAGGTGCCTTCAAAAAACGAAACGACCGAAATGCGAATTCCTTGTGTTACCTGTTGAATCATAGCCATAAAGATAGTGATTTTTACTATAATCCAATATCTTTTGCATTTCCGCTTCCTACAGCGATTAGTTCATCGCAGCGCGCACCAAGCGGACGGTAATATACAAACGCCCAATAGGTGTTTTCTGTTGGCCAATAGCTTCCTGAGATGAGGTTCTCATAAGACGTTCCTTCAAAATCGGTGCTTACAAATTTGTAATTATAAATACCTTGTTTGAGTAAAATTTTCGTTTCAAATCTTTCGGTTTCGGGATTGTAGCGTAGTTTATTTTCATCGCTTCTAATATGCTGATTGAAATCACCTACCACAAAATGCTCTGCATCAAACAAAAAATCTTCGGCAAAGAGCGAAAACACAACCGTACTGTAATCAGATTCGGTATGCGGATTTACTCCTTGAAATGTATTGATTCTGAAGTCTCCATTAATATCTGGCGCATAGGTGTATGGTCGTCCAGCGCGTACCCACTGAGGTGCTAACACGGAAATAAAAACATCATCTCTTAGGACATAGGCCACATTTCCACCACCACCGCGAATGTCTTGTGTTTCAAAAAAATGATACTCGTTTCCTGCTGCAAAAAGGGTTTCGGGTTTGTAGTTAAATTCCAATTTGTTCCCGAGTGCATAAGTAGCTTTTCCTGCTGATCGCCACGTTTGCCATTGCTGGTTTTGCGCCACGAAAATACGCAATTGCTCTTCTGGAACACGGAGGTTTAGACCGTCAGTAATCAGGCTCATATGTACGCTCTGGTGCGTTTGAAACGCATCCAAATCTTGAGCGCGCTTTACACGCAATCCTATTGCTATGGCTTCGTCAACAACTACAAAACGCTTTTGCAGTATTAGATCTCGTGCATCGTTCCATATTTTTAAAATGTAATTGCCGCTTTTTTTGAGACGCGTTTGTGTGTTGGGAAGCTCTAATCTGTAATGAATAAAAGATTGCAGTGTACCCACCGAATACGAAATATCTCGAATACGAATATCGTCGTATCCGTCCATATAATCGGCTCGAAACAAATCACTTTTTTCCCAATTGGCGTTGGCGCGTTCGACTGTGTAATAATACGTGCTATCATCGGCGTTTAAATCGTCAAATCGCAGTGTAATGGATTCATTTAGTGGCACTATGGGTAGCGATGTGGTTTGCTCTTTGGCATAAAAAAGAACGCTTTTGATATTGGCTGGTGGCGAAAATTCCGATACAAGTTGCGCAAAACCACTTGCAGAAAGCAACAATAAGAGAAAATTTTGTTTAGGAAATAATTTCAATGCAATGCGGTTTAATATTGATTTTTCAGATTAGAAAAAGAATTTGTATGAAATTCACATAATTACAAAGTTAAACAAACTATTTTTCGTTTGATAAATTTATTGATTTACGTTGGATAATCCTTTACTATTTACGTGCTGTGTCTTACATTTGTACTGTAAAAACAACCACACATGTCCGCTGACATATTATTGCGAAAAGGCCTGTCAATTCCATTGAAAGGCGAAGCAACAAAAGATTTAAAAACGTCCAAAACTTCGGACAACTTTATTTTGTATCCCGATGACTATCATGGTGTAGTGCCAAAAATGCTCGTAAAAGAAGGCGAAAAAGTACTT
>CATIMP010000153.1 GCA_949528465.1 Bacteroidota bacterium
AAGCTGTGCGGACAAACCCCCATACCCATTGCTCTTGACGAAGCGCTCATAGGCGTATTGGATGCAGCAGACAAAGCCGCATTACTGGATGAAATTGAGCCGCAATACATTATCTTAAAACCAAGCCTGTTGGGCGGCTTTACGGCTGCTGAAGCGTGGATCGCACTGGCCGAAGCCCGTAATATAGGTTGGTGGGTTACCAGTGCACTTGAAAGCAACATAGGCCTAAACGCCATTGCCCAATGGACGGCAACACAAAACACTTCCATGCCACAAGGATTGGGAACCGGCGGATTGTTTACCAATAATATCGATAGCCCTTTGTTGGCGGAAAAGGGTGTACTTCGATACAACAATGCCCTGAGTTGGGACACAAAATACATACTCAAGCTCAAACAATAAGCGTAAGAGTTATTGTTTAGTATGTTTTAGTTGGGCTTCATTTAAAAAAATCGCTATTTTTGATAACAACTAAATGTGTGATGAATATTCAGGCAGAAAAAAAAGAATTGGTTAAAATGCTTTTGGATACCGAAAATCCGAAAATTATAGAATCAATAAAAAAAATCTTCAAAAAAGAAAAAACTACTGGCTTTTGGGACGATTTGTCTATTGAACAACGTAAAAAAATTGAAAAGGCTTCTCGTGAAATAGAAAACGGAGAAGTAACAGATTACGAATCTTTTATGCAAAAAAACAGAAAAGTTGAGTATAAAAGTTGTTCTTTCAAAAACAGCCGAAAGTAAATTAGAAAACCTTTTCGAATACCTCGTTAAAGAATGGTCCAAAAAAGTAAAAAAAGATTTTGTTGAAAAATTAGACTCGTCGATAGAAATAATTAAAAACCAACCTAAAATATTTGAATCTAAAAAAGGGAACGGTTTAAGATGATATGTAATCACAAAACAAACAACTTTATATTATCGCTATAATTCCAAGCGAATTAATATTGTTACATTGTTTGACACAAGACAAAATCCCAATAAATTAGATAAAGAAATCTAGATTAGATTGTTTTTGGTATTTAATTATTAGATTATCAATTAAATATATAATTTATATCCCTTGAATAATCTTTTTTCAAAATGCACAACTAGTTTACAATAAATGCGAGTACATCCTTCATTTCAACTCAATGGAAAGGCGTATGAGCGCAATGCCTTGGATTTGGCTGCACAGCAATGGGCCGACAGTGCAGATGAAGAGCAGCAAGCGTTGGGGCACTTTCTAATGAATTGGCTAAGCGACGATGAACATATTGCCTTGCGTACTTCAGGCTCTACGGCTAAGCCAAAAGAAATTCAGATGCCAAAAACGGCCATGTATGCCTCGGCGGTTCGAACGGCTGCCTTTTTTAATTTATCGGATGGCGATTCAGCACTGCTGTGCTTGCCGATACGCTATATTGCAGGTAAAATGATGCTGGTGCGGGCCTTGGTATTGGGGTTACATTTGGACATCATACCGCCCAAAACCAAACTTCACATTGAAAAGGACTATACGTTTGCCGCTTTGATTCCCTTGCAGGCAAATGCTTCGTTTGAAGTATTGGGGCGGTTTAAAACCGTATTGATTGGTGGTGCACCCATACCCACTGACCTACGCAAGCGCATCAGTAAAAAACACAAGCACTGCATTGAGACCTTTGGCATGACAGAAA
>CATIMP010000154.1 GCA_949528465.1 Bacteroidota bacterium
ATAAGAAACAAAAGGCCCAACAAAACACCTACCGCAACAGCATAAATATATTGTTTGATAAAATGCCTGCTTAGACTTACGTGAATGGATTCTCCAAACCCCCCAAAAATGGCATTTACGCCGTTGCCCATAAAAAAAATAGAAAGTAAAAAGGTGGATGAAACCAATCCACGGCGTGGTTTAGACTGTATATCATATAACACATTATTCAAAAACTCTTGTGCCTCTGTTGGTGCTACGGACAAAAAAAATGAGGAAAAGGTATCTTCGATATTCGCAACTGGAATAAATGGTATGAGGTTTAATACAAAAATCAAAAACGGAAACAAGGCCATAAAAAAACTAAAAGCGATGCTGCTTGCCCTTGTGGTTAGCGTTCCCTTGATGATACCCAAAAAATAAAGCTCAGCAATTTCATATAGCGAAATAGCGCCTGTATCGCCAAAGCGAATACGACGCATCCAGCCGGTAATATGCTGCATGACTTTTTCAACCATTGCGCTAAGTTAACTATTAAAATGGAGGCTTCCATGAGAATTGATAACTTGAAAATATGTGAAAATAATTTTCACTCCCTTTATTTTAACTGATTTTTATGTCAGTTCAAATTAAACACAATGGGAATTGAAAATGGTACGGCTACAGGTTTTCCATTTTGCTTTGCGGGAGTCATTTTTGGTAATAGTTTAGCTAATCTATATGCCTCTGCTTGTAAATGAGGACTTGAGCCTCTGGTTTTTATATTTATAATTGAGCCATGTCTATCGACTATAAACTGAATGAAAACACGCCCTTTAATATTGTTTTGTTGTGCTAATATTGGGTACTTAAAGTTTTCTGAAATATGCTCCATCATGCTGTCTTGAAAACATAATCTTTTATTTTTTTCAGTTTCACAACCTGGAAAAATTGGAACTTCCTCTATTACGTTTTTAATGTTTGTTTTCTTTCTTTTTGAGGATTTTTTTCTTTTATTTTGTTTTGGTTCATTTTCAGTTGGCTCTCCCATGTAGTATTCCCAAGTCATATCAGCATGAAGCAAAATTACTCGATCATTAACACTTGTTACTAGCTGACTAAAAGATAAAAAAGGAAAGAATATTAATATAAGTAGGATTTTCATTTAGGGTTAATTTTGTTAAAAATAAAAAAAATACGCTAAATCTAGCCTTCCATGAGAATTGATACCTTCGCAGTGTGAAAATTCAAGTAATCTGTATGGGCAAAACCAATCACGTTGCATTGCGTGACTGGTTACCCGAATATCAAAAACGCCTTTCGCATTACGTAAGGTTTGAATGGACGGAACTACCCGAACTTAAAAACACTAAAAACCTACGAGAAGCTACACAAAAAGAAGAGGAAGGAAAACGGGTATTAAAACAAATCAACCCACAAGACACCTTAGTGCTGTTAGATGAAAAAGGGAGTCAACACAGTTCTAAAGGTTTTGCCGATTTTCTACAAAAACGCATGAATGCTGGAACAAAAAATCTGGTTTTTGTCATCGGCGGTCCTTATGGTTTTTCAGCAGAGGTATACAAAAGAGCGCAGTACAAAATTTCACTTTCCACCATGACTTTTTCCCACCAAATGGTGCGTATTTTTGTTGCTGAACAACTCTATCGTGCCTTTTCTATTTTAAATAACGAACCCTATCATCACGAATGAAAAAACTCATTTTCGCCACCCACAATCAAAATAAAGTTCAGGAAGTAAAGGCTGTTTTTGATGGTTTTTCCATAGCGAGTTTAGCCGATTTAGAATATCATCAGGAAATAGCCGAAACCGAAAATACTTTTGTTGGAAATGCATTGCTAAAAGCAAGACATGTTTTTGAGGTATTTAAAACGCCTGTGTTTGCTGACGACAGTGGTTTGGAAGTCGTTGCACTTAACGGTGCGCCTGGGATCTATTCGGCGCGCTATGCCGGAGAAGAAAAAAACCATACCAAAAACAATGCTAAATTGTTAGATGCATTGGCAAACGAAACGAATCGAGTTGCACAATTTATTACTGTGATTACTTATAAAGACGCAACAACAGAATTAACATTTGAGGGGATTGTAAAAGGAGTTATTGCAAAACAAGCAAGTGGATCGGGTGGTTTTGGATATGACCCGCTTTTTATCCCAGAAGGGTATAACAATACTTTTGGCGAACTTCCCAAAGAAATAAAACTACGTTTAAGCCACCGTAGTCGTGCTATTGCAAAACTGCATCAGTATTTAAATTCCATAAGATAATGTTAATTTTATGGCAAAAGATTGCAGACAAAAACGGAATGCACGTAGTTTGTAGTATCATATGATGAAACGTTTTACGCTTTATTTTTTATTGTTGTGTTGTTCCGTAGTTTTCGGTCAAGAAGTTATTGGATTTGTGGAACGTGCTGCTGATGAAAAGCCCATTCCAACGGTGCATATCATCAATCTTAATAAAGTTACCATGTCAATTACAGACAAAGAAGGTAGGTTTGAAATTGATGCAGAAGTAAACGATACTTTATACCTTTCATATTTAGGTTATAAATCTATTAAAGTGCGCGTTTCAAACGACCTTATCAAATATCCTAACACGCGTTTTCAACTTACCGAATTGGCATTAGCCCTTGAAGAAGTTGTGGTAAGACCGTATCAATTAACCGGGTATTTAGATATTGATGCGCGTAATGTTCCCATTAATCGAACGAGACGCTATAACATCCCTGGTTTACCTTCCGGAGGATATGAAGCTGGCAATCGATCACCTGGAGCTGCCATGCGGGTTTTGCAAGCCGTTACTAATCCTGCCGATTTTTTGTATAATATTTTTGGGCGAAAACCCAATCAATTGCGAAAGCTAAAAAAAGTACGTGCAAATAACGAACTGCGCGATTTATTAGCCGTAAAATACGATCGTAAAACACTCGAAGAACTTCTCCAATTAGATCGAATTGATATTGATGAGATTCTTCGAAAATGTAGCTTTTCGGACAGTTTTATAAAGGGTGCAAATGACTTGCAAATTTTAGAAGCTATAAGTGGATGCTACGAAGAATACAAAGTACTTAATCGCTAGAAAAGCGAAATTCTCTACATTTGCATTTTGAAAACATATGCTACTAAATAAACTAAGCGCAATTTCCCCCGTTGATGGTCGTTATCGCGCGAAAACCAAATCCTTAAGTCCGTATTTTTCTGAGTTTGGATTGATTCAATATCGCGTGCGTATTGAAGTAGAATACTTTATTGCGCTTTGCGAACTTCCATTGCCACAATTAGCTGATTTCCCAACATCTCTATTTGAAGAGTTGCGTAGCGTTTACCGTCATTTTAATTTAGATCAAGCGCAAGCCATTAAAAACATTGAGAAAGAAACCAATCACGATGTAAAAGCCGTTGAGTACTTTCTTAAACAAATCTTTGACGATTTGAATATTGGCGCCTACAAGGAATTTATCCATTTTGGATTAACATCTCAAGATGTGAATAATACCGCTATTCCGCTTTCTATTAAAGAGGCAAATGAAAAGGTATACATAAAAGAATTAGATAGTGTATTAGATGCTTTAGATACGCTAATTTCTCAGTGTGCAGATGTGGCTATGTTAGCACGAACGCATGGTCAGCCTGCATCTCCAACAAGGTTAGATAAAGAGCTTTCGGTATTTAAGACACGTATCGAAGAGCAAATCGTGTTGTTAAAACAAGTTCCTGTGGCTGCGAAATTCGGTGGTGCTACGGGGAATTATAACGCACATGTTGTTGCTTATCCAGAAATTGATTGGAAAGCTTTTGGAACCACATTTGTTGAAAAAAACTTAGGTTTAAAGCACTCCTTTCCAACAACACAAATTGAACATTACGATCACTACGCAGCATTTTGTGATGCACAAAGACGCATCAATACCATTTTAATTGATTTTGCTCGTGATATCTGGACGTATATTTCCATGGATTACTTTAAGCAACAGATAAAAGAAGGTGAAGTAGGTTCGTCTGCAATGCCGCATAAAGTCAATCCTATTGATTTTGAAAATGCAGAAGGAAACTTAGGTCTTGCCAATGCGTTACTTTCGCATTTAGCAGAAAAGCTGCCTATTTCTAGACTACAGCGCGATTTAACCGATAGTACTGTGCTGCGAAACGCAGGAATCCCGATGGCGCATATGCTTATTAGTTTTACATCTTTGTCGAAGGGAATGGGAAAACTTTTGGTAAACAAAGAGAAAATTCAATACGACTTAGACCAAAATTGGGCGGTACTCGCCGAAGCAATTCAAACTGTTTTACGTCGCGAGGGGTATCCAAAACCTTATGAAGCACTTAAGGCACTTACACGTACAAATACACATATTGATGAAACGGCTATACGCGAATTCACAGAAACATTGGATGTGTCAGATGTTGTAAAGGCAGAATTGCGTGCTTTACGTCCCGAAAATTACACGGGAATTTAGAACATAGCACGGATCATTTTTTCGGCATTTTCTAATCCATCTCCACGTTGGATGACATTTGCTAAAAGCATTGCTTTTTCTACTTGCATATCGCTTCCAATAAGGCGTGCCAATACAAAGCCTTGATCTGCAGTACCAAAAAAAACAAGTTCACTCGGGTGTTCTACTGTCCCTTCTAAAACAAGTTTTCCAGAATATTGCTTGTCATTCATTACCAAAAGTGGCTCAAAGGTTTTTGTGTCAATAATGGAACGTATTGTGGTTAATTCTGCAGGGAGCAAATCGGCATTAGCTGAAGTTTTACGGAACAACAACACGTTGATTTTTTGAAATGAGTTGAGTGCCTCCTGTTCTTCTGTTGAGAGTGTGTTATTATTAATACCCAAAATAGACATTGGAATGTCAATAACTAAAAAATTGGGATCTTCAGATTTAGCGACATAGTACTCTTGAATGCTTGGCGTAGCAGAACAACCGACCAATGTCAAAGCGAGGATATAAAACCAATGTTTATTCATTTTATTTTTCATTTAGTTTACCCAATTGCTGTCCTCCAGGAAGGTTCATTTGATTGACAAGCTTGGATATTTGTGTTAAGTCAATGTCGCCACTTAGGTAGAGCAAAACGGTTTCGGGCTTGCGATTTCCCAGATTCATTTCTTTGATGTTAATATTGGTTACAAACATCAGAAGTTCTTCGACTAAATCGTCATTTTTTCCCGACTTGGTGTAAAAATTGACATAAGCTTGTTCGTCACGAACTCGCATCAATTCTTCCATTTTGGAAGACTTAATGTGCTTGTTCACCCATATTTCAATATCGCTTGAAACATCAGCACTTTCGGTTGTTATAACTTTGAAAGACTTGATTTCTTGTACCAAGGAAATGAATTGATCTGCTTCTGGGTCATTGGTTTCAATACTGAGTTTAGCAAGCATTTGAAACATTTTTGGACTTATCGAAAAGTAGCTTACACTATCGTCATATTCGTATTTTTCAAACACATCTTGCCCCCAACTTAGCGAAATGGTCAAAAGGGCAACTAAAATTATTCTCTTTTTCATATTAGTCTTTTTTTAAGTATTTATTTGTAGTTTGATTAAAGGTTTCAATGTAAGCCACACCTTGCTTTCCTTTATTGAGCTGCTCGGCAACGAGATACATATTTGTTTTAAATTCTTGAAACGCTATTTCTTCTGTAGTTAGCGTTGGTGGTTTTGTAGTTTGGTGGAGTATAAAAACCCCTGCAATTGCTGCTGCAGCTACTGCGGATATGCGCTTTAATGGTAGTGGTTTTGATTTTTTAGATGGATCAAAGTTTCTTGTGAAGCGCTGCTCACGCTGCTGCGCGATAGCAGCAAAATACGGTTTGTAGTGCGCTAAGGTTTCGTCCACGCTTGATTGGGAAAAATACGCATATAAGACTTGTTCTTCTTCCAGTGTGGTGTCGCTTTCAAGATAGCGTTCTACGTACTTATGAACCTGTTCCAATTCCATGTTGATGTGATTTGATAAGTTTTTCTCGTATTGTTTTTCTTGCGCGGGATAATGCTACTCGGACAGCACCTTCTGAAAGCTCCGTTATTTTTGCAATGGTTTCAAAGTCGTACTGTTCCACGTCACGAAGTTGCAATACAAGTTTTTGTTGTTCGGGTAATGCTTCTAAAAAATCATAGACTTGTGCCACGCTATCTCGATCATCAATCTGTTGGTCTAAAGAAGCGATGGCTCTATCGTGCTTGAAATACACCAATCGCAATTGCGCTGCTTGCTTTGATTTTAATCTATCCAAACAATAGTTTTTAGTCATCGTCATGGCGTAGCCTTCAAGGTTTGCTATTGTTGTAAGTGTATTCATATTTTTCCACAATTTTGCCAACACTTCCTGCACGGCATCTTCGGCTTCTTCTGTGGATTTAAGCAGCCTTTTTGCCAACCGAAACATACTGTCTTGCACAGCTAAAATCCGTTGTAAAAATGCGCCTTTATCCATTTGGCTAGTCAAAGATTATTGGGTGTTTGATTCAATAACGATTGTAAACTAGACTTGTTACAAAACGTGGTGTTTATATTTTTGTAATTTAGCCTAGTCTCTAAATATCAAACCTATGAAAAAATCGCTTTTCCTTTTCGCATTCTTGTTCCTTTTTGGTTGTAAAGACGAATTAGACGACACCATACAAGTGGCTACTTCTGAAAATTTAGAGATTGAAGATTTCATTTACAAAGCCATGAGTTCTGTTTAGAAATTATAGCAACAAGAGAAAAAGTGACTACGCTGGATTAACTCCTAATGTTCTGCTTCCTAAAATCCAAATTAAACCAAGTCAGGCTAACTATAGCCCAGCTGACTAAAAGGCGTATTGCAACCCAATATTCAAGTTTCTACCCAGTGCTGAAAAGCCAATAAACTCTGTGTATTGCGTATCAAACAAATTAGTTACCGCCAATGTTGCAGTAGCATTTCCAATAAAATTTGGAAACGAAACGCGCACGTCTACAAGGCTAAATGCCGCTAATTTTTCGTTTGTAAATATCGCATAGTTTTGGTCGCTTCGTGAACCTACATACCGAAAATGCGCACCCCATTGCGTCTTAGGCGCAGCATAGGTTAGCCCCACGTTTGCAGCGTGTTTTGGCAAACGCAATGGCTCCTGTTTCACTTTTTCTGTAAAGGTGTAATTGGCTTGTACGTTTAGTTTTTGAATGGAGAAATTCCCTTCTACCTCAATACCTCGAACTTTATATGATTCGTCATTGTTGTAATATGTCCCTGTGAAATCTGGATAGAAAATAAAGTCAACAAAATTATTTTCGGTACGCTGAAAACCAACTACGGTAATTCGACTATTTTCCGCAACATACTCAATACCCGATTCCCATGTTTTATTTTCCTCAGGTGTTAAATTGAGATTCCCATAGCTTGGATCAAACATTTTGTACTGTGAAGGCGCAATAAACGAAGTTGCAAAAGAACTAAAAAGCTTGCAATACGATTTTGGGGAATCTGAAAAAATATAATATGGGTTTATGGTAAATGTTTGATGGGCACCAAAATTACTGTGCACCGTGTTCCTACCACTTACTTGCAATGCAAAGCCTTTTGGGTGCTGCCAGTTGGCGCTTACAAAAAGCGCTACATTATCGTGTTGAAATGAATCTGCAATGCTGGAGTTTTTTGAACGAATATCTTGTACCAAACCGCCACTTAATAGCGTAAGTCTTTCAGATGCGCGATACCGCCACGTAAGTTCCGAAGTAAATACGTTTGAGGTATAATTAATGGGGTAATTGCTTGAAAAATTACGCTCCGTATCTGACCAAGAGACATGCGCTTGAACACTCGAATTCCCTTTGGTAAATGAAGGCGAAAATCCATATCGGTTGTTTTTACTTAACATATTATACGATGCATCCGCATAAGAAAACGCATCATCGTAATCCGAATCAATCATATCGCGCTGAAAAAACGCCATCCAAGCCCAAGGCCCTTCATATTGGCTTTTGGCGTTAAACTGTATGTTTTCTTTTGTCACGACATCGACTTCTGAACCCACTACAGAAGACATACCATCTGAACTAAACCGATTTATGGAAGCGCTTAGTCCAATTTTGGCTACACTTCGTTGCAACTGTACGTACTGTTTTTGCATATCAGAAAATGAACCTAACTTTTCATTGTGCGTGTTTTGAGTACCCCACTCTCGTGCTATGTTTAAACTTGTTTTCTCAGTAGCCGTATTTTTGGTAGTGATATCAATAACAGCAGTTGCTGCGCCGCTGCCGTACAAACTACTTGACGCCCCTTTAACTACTTCAATAGATTCAATGTTACCTAAAGCAAGAAGGCGCAAGTCAAATTCGGATTCAATTTGAGATGGATCGCTGACCACTACCCCATCAATACGCACCAAGACTTGACGGTTATTTCCGCCGCGAATAAAATACGATAGGTTTTGTCCGGGATGCAGTTGGCTACCCGAAACATAAACGCCCGCATATTGGTTTAAAAGCTGTGCGAGCGATATTCCTTTGTTTTTTTCAATCTCTTTTGCCGTTATTTTAACGACTGCTTTTCCACTATTTTTTCTAGATTTTGGGATGCGAGAATCCGAAACGATTACCTCATCCAAACGTTCTTGAGCCTGTACTGTAGCGCAGCAAAGCACAAGAGCAATGATGTATCTCATGTTGTATATAAATAAAAATAAACTGATATTGCTTATCCCGAGCGCTAGCAGTATGAATCTTTTAGGCAGGTCTCCTGACTTATACCGCTCAATGTGCCTTCCCATGCGGCGTAACGCACAGTGGCTTGAAGCATTGAACTTTTTAGTATTTACAGTTGCGGGAACAGCAAAGGCTTTGCACCTTTTTCCCTTTTCATCTTTCACTACAAAAGAACCCAAAAGCTACCGTAAAAGTACACTTTTTATTAAGGCTTTGCAGGCAATGATAAAAAAAAAAATATACCTTTGCGTAAGAACTTAATTATATGTCTTTTAACAAAAAAGAAAACGTTTTAATAAGCTTTGTTTTGGTTGCGGTATTGATGCGTTTACTACCCCACCCGCCTAACGTAGCTCCCATAACTGCCGTAGCCCTTTTTGCGGGTACATTTTTCGACAAAAAACACTGGGCCATCCTTATGCCGCTCTTGGCCATGGTTGTAACTGATATGTTTTTGGGCTTTTCGATGATTACACCTGTAGTATATCTTTCTTTTTTAGCGATTACCGCTGTGGGTATGCGCTTTAAAAAAATGAATATTGGTACGGTATTGTTGAGTAGTGTGGTATTTTTCGTACTCACCAACCTTGGCGTTTGGGTGTTGTATTACCCCCTAACTCCAGAAGGGCTTACCTCGTGTTTTACCCTTGCGATTCCGTTTTTTATAAATTCACTCTTGGGCGATATTTTCTTTAGCGCCTTATTGCTGTTTGGATTCCGTTTTGCCGCTCAACGGATGCAGTTAGCATAAGCCACATTACTTTATGCAGGCTTTCTCATTTAACCATTTGGCATTAGCCGTTGCCGATGTAAACACATCTATGGCGTTTTACCAACGGATATTTAACTTTAAGGAAATAGAAAACACGGCATCCAAATCAAAAACGAGATGGTTGTCGCTAGGCGAAGGAAAAGAATTACATATTATACTACGTCCCGAAGCAAAAGTTAA
>CATIMP010000155.1 GCA_949528465.1 Bacteroidota bacterium
CAATCTTTTGATGAAACCGAAAAGGCGGTGCATGTGGTGCTTCAAGGTGCCTGTAGCGGTTGCCCTTCTTCAACATTTACCCTTAAAAATGGGATAGAAACCATGATGCGCGAAATGCTACCCGGCAAAGTGGAGCAAGTAGTTGCGATAAATGGATAAATAACAGCCTAAAAACAAAAAAGCTCGCAAATGCGAGCTTTTGTACCTTGGGTGGGAATCGAACCCACACTCTCGAAAGAACTGGATTTTGAATCCAGCGCGTCTACCAATTCCGCCACCAAGGCATCATTTCAGTTGGTCTCTAATTTGGCGAAGCTTTTGCTTACCAATACCAGATTTCCAATATTTTTCTTTTTGCCGAGCCGCTACTCTGTCAGTGCAAACTTCGGAATAAATCAGTTGAAAAGGAACATAAGGCTTGGTTGTTTTTTCTTTGCCTGCGTTATGTCTTGCAATTCTAGCGTCTACATCTTTGGTCATACCAACATAAATGTAGTTCCTATTTAGGCTCGATATAGCATAAACCCAATACACAATTTCAACATTTCAATCCAACTCAGCGCGCCTGCCTGCCGGCAGGCAGGTCTACCAATTCCGCCACCAAGGCAATTGGACGGCAAATGTAGCCAATAATTTTATTGTAGCACAAGAAAAATGCTGCTGACAACTTCACTACCTCAAATAAATTCCTACATTTGCAACCCGCATAAAAACTATGGGAAAAACAACATTAGAATCGAAGATATTTGCCTGTACACAAAGTATGGTGTTGGCAAAAGATATTGCCAAGTATTACGGTATACCGCTTGGAAATGTGTTGTTCTCTCGCTATAGCGATGGCGAGTTTCAACCTTCATTTGAAGAATCTGTTCGTGGTTCACGTATTTTTATTATCGGTTCTACCAATCCTTCTTCTGAAAATTTGATGGAAATGTTGCTTATGCTCGATGCTGCCAAGCGTGCCTCCGCACGTCACATTACGGCGGTTATGCCTTATTTTGGCTGGGCCCGACAAGACCGTAAAGACAAACCACGTGTACCAATTGGCGCAAAACTTATTGCCAAACTCCTAGAAGCTGCTGGTGCTACGCGTATCATTACAATGGATTTACACGCAGATCAAATTCAAGGATTTTTCGAAAAACCTGTAGATCATTTGTTTGCGTCCTCGTTGTTTTTACCTTATCTAAATTCACTTAATATCGATAACCTTACAATCGCGTCTCCTGACATGGGAGGTTCTAAGCGTGCGTATGCGTATTCAAAATATTTGGAAAGCGATGTGGTGATCTGTTACAAGCAGCGCAAAAAAGCGAATATCATTTCACACATGGAACTTATTGGAGATGTCAAAGGAAAGAATGTAGTGCTTGTAGACGACATGGTCGATACCGCTGGTACCCTTACCAAAGCCGCAGACCTTATGATGGAACGAGGTGCAAAAAGCGTTCGTGCGGTATGTACGCACCCGTTACTTTCAGGCGAAGCCTATGAGCGTGTTGAAGCTTCTATGCTTACAGAGCTTATTGTAACCAATTCTATTCCATTAAAAAAAGAAAGTAAAAAAATTAAAGTATTGAGCTGTGCTCAATTGTTTGCCGAAGTCATGTATAATGTACATCATAACGAATC
>CATIMP010000156.1 GCA_949528465.1 Bacteroidota bacterium
ATACGTGCTTTGCACATATTGCAATTACCGCGAACAGGAATAGCTGTTTTTTCCGTTTGTGCTACTACCGTAGTAGTTAAAAAAAGCATAATAATTAAATGAATTTTCATGGTATTAAATTTATAAATTAAAACGGAATCCCGCATATAGCATTCTACCAAAAACAGGCGCATATACTTGACTCGTATCAAAAGCTGCGCCGAAGGGGTTTGATGCACCCAAAACCGCATCATTTTGCTTTACATCAAGTAGGTTTTCTGCTCCCATGTAGATCGAAAAATTAGCTGAAAACTGGCGTGTAAGTTGTGAGCTTAATAGCGAAAAGCCAGCTACTATTTTTGATGGGGAATCAAAAGTAGCTACCAATCGTTGTTGTCCAACGCGATGAAAAGTAGCATCGGCGCGCCATTGTTTTCCGAATTTAATTTCAGAGCCATAGCCCAAGAATGCAAACCAACGTGTTTTAGGTTGTAATGGAACTCGTTTAAACCCTGAACGGTAGTTCGTTTTTATATCATAGGCTTTATAAGCAAAACGTACATCTATACGCTTATTAAAATTCGTACTTGCCGAAAATTGTAGGCTTTGCGCATGGCTTTTTCCTTCTAAATTATAAAAAGATATTGCTCCTGCTGTTTCCCAATCCACCACTACCCGATTTGTAAATTCTGTGCGATACGCATCCAAACTCAATTCTACAGGCTGATTAAAAAGCGATGCTTTTTGTATCCAGCTAAATCCGTAATTCCACGCGCGTTCGGGCAATAAACCATACATGGGTTTTGTGGGTTGTGCAATGGATAATAGTCGTTGACTTCCCAAAAACTTTTGGTGTTCTGAGAAAACACTCGACACCCGCCTACCCTCTCCTGCGGATAGACGTAAAATGGTTTTATTTTCATTTAAGGCATAGCGAAAATGCACACGTGGTGTAATAAAATCCCCGAGTGTGTTGTGATGATCCAAACGCAGGCCAAGTATCATATTAAACTGCTCTTGACTATCGTAGCTGTATTCAAAAAAACCACCAATATTGGTTTCATTTCGTTGAATCTTTGTACCCAAAATCGTTTCATCATACACGTCTGCCATATACTGTAATCCTGTTTTAAACTTGTGTAGCGTATTGCCAAGTATGGATTGATAGACCAAATGATGAAAATAGCTGGTGTACGTAACATCGTAGGTGTTGTTTCCAAAATAGCCTTCTTGCTTATGCTTACTCACCGCCGACTGAAAACCAAAACTTCGGTATGGGATTTCAGGAAATACATACCCTGTTTTTAACGCAATGTCCCATTTGTTTGTTTTGAGTTCACCGCCCCAAACCGAATTGCCAAATTGGTGTGTTTTAGGATTATAATTCAGTTGTCCTACTTGTTTGTCATCTGTAAGGTAACGCAAGCTGGCAAAACCAACCCAACCCTTTTCTGCATCTATAAACTGCCAACGGTTTAGGATGTTTACTTGATTTGATAATGGCATATCTAAAAACCCATCATTATTTTGATCGGTTTTCAACGTACGCTGATTTCCGTGTAAAAAAAGCGTGGTTGCCCATTTTGTAGAAAGTTGGTGTTTGGATTGGATATTGAGTTCCGTTCGTCCATTGATAGAGCGATAACCGTTTATAAAAAGCGGCGAAGCCGTTAAAGGTTTTATCAATTCAGTATTGATTTGACCTGAAATACTTTCGTATCCACTGGTAACTGTCCCGGCGCCTTTGGTAATTTGAATGCTCTCTACCCAAGTTCCTGGCGTAAAAGTAAGTCCGAAAGTTTGGTTGCTGCCCCGCAAACTCGGAATGTTTTCTTGCGTAAACAATATATACGGACTTGTCAGTCCTAACATTTGAATTTGCTTGGTTCCTGTGAGTGCATCAGCGTAGTTCACATCAATCGACGGGTTGGTTTCAAAACTCTCTGACAGATTACAACAAGCGGCTTTTAACAATTCATCACTTCCAATAGTAGTCACGTTTCTGGGACTAAAAATTGCACGCTGAAAGGCCTTACGCTTTTGCGAAATAATAACTTCGTCCAAATTTGAAGCATCATCTGAAACTAAAACCGCTTGGAGCGGTTGATGAAAACCAGAAGTGATTTTTAGCGTTTTTAATCCCAAATAGGAAACAACCAAAACACTATTTTCAGCTTTATGCTTTATGGCAAAATAGCCTTCATCATTGGTAACGGTCCCTGATGATGAGTTTTCCCAATACACACTTGCTCCGGCAAGAGGTATTTGAGTCGCATTACCTTGTTCATAGACATAGCCAGTAACAAGGTGATGTTGTGCAGATAATGCACCAAAATTTAAGATAATAATGAATATAAAATAAGATTTGAACATAATAAATGATTTAAATTAAACAAACAAAACAGTGGTTGTGTTTGTGAAATCAAATCAAGTAGTGCTCAAACAAAGTGTAAAATGCAATGTGAGGTGATTCGGGAGGTGGTTCAACAAATATAAATTGTTGTTTTGATAAATATTCAAGAGCATGCAATTCAAATTGAATCACGGGAATATCAGCAATTAAAGCACTAAATGTAACGTCAGCAGACGTAACCACAGTGTCTTGAAAATCCATCGTGAAATGTGCAATCTCACAGCATTGCTTTGAGAGTACAGGTTGATTATGCGCTAAATTCTTTTTGCAACAGCTTGAAAGCGTTTGATTAATAGACGTTTCTACAAGCGTATCGTGGCAAAAGTGCATACCAACACTGCTTTCAATTGAAAGAATCAAAACAAAAAAAGCCAATAAGAATGCACCTAACCGCTTCATATTCAGTTCAAAATTAGTGATTTTATTGTTTTCCCATTCAAAACTTCCAACGTCTTGTCGCGTACTTGCTCAAAAACACCTTTAACTTCGCATTTCGCCTCGTTACAATCGTCACAAGAACGATAATAATTTAAAGAAACGCATGGCAACATAGCAATAGGCCCATCAATAATACGCATGATTTCCGTTAGGCTAATATCCTCCGCTGGTCGCAACAACCGAAAGCCGCCATCCTTGCCTCTTTTGCTTTCTAAAATGCGGTTATTCCGTAAATCGCGTAAAATAATTTCCAAAAACTTACGTGGAATATCCTGTTCTTGTGCAATATCCGAAGTCATGACTGCCTTTGTACCATCGTCATTACGAGCGATATACGTTAAAGCCTTGATGGCGTATTTGCACTTATTTGAAATCATATTACAAATGTAAAAAAAATATATTCTATTAATCCTATCAATTTGATAGTATTTATTATATTTGTCCAGTATTTAACAAACATGATAGTAGATCAATTTATAATATCGTC
>CATIMP010000157.1 GCA_949528465.1 Bacteroidota bacterium
ATAGAATAGAAGTTTCCTAAACTTTAGATCCAGGTTCGATTCCTGGCGAGGCTACTTGTTGCCTAGACAGCGGTGCTTTAGTACCAGATGCGCAGCATTGAATCGAAGTTTATGCCCTTTAGTGGGTAATTCCTGGCGAGGCTGTATTTTATTACCAAAAATAATTTTTATTATTCTTAATAAACTTTATAGCAATCATCCAATGGTTTGAACATTTTAACTGAGTATTGTTCTAATTTTCAGGCATTAAATACTTCTCTATTAATTTTACCATTTTTAGAATAAGAAACACAAAAGATAAGGGTTGAAAAATCTACTTCTAATTTTGCAAAATCATCACTTAATTTCCACGTAAAGATTAGCTTGTTATTGTCAGGATTTTTAAGTGTTAATTTTCCATTAAAAACATCAAGTCTATTACGTAAACTAATGAGTTTCATTTGTTTTTTAAAAATTTGTGCTTTAGCTCCATTAGCAATATCTTGAAAACTTAAGTTGGTTCTGTTTATCTCTTTGTGACCACCTGCTCCAGCAAGTTCAACAGCATTGTAATCATTTTTCCCTGCAAATAAGTCAAGATACCAAACCTGAGGTGTCCCTGGAACAAATAATTGAATAGCTCTTGCTAACAACATCTTTTTTTCGCTTTCTCCAAGAGCACTAAAGTATGTAGCGTTTACTTGATAGTAGGATATTTTCTTTCCTTTGGCGTCAAAGATATTTTTAATTTTTCCACCTCTATTTAAAATAAGTTCAACAACTTCTTCAATTTGGTTGTCCGAAAGTAAACCCTCTCGATAAACACCATCTATTTCTTTTCCTTTTAAGTCTAATACGGGAATACCATCATGACAGCCGAGCATATTAATGGTCTCGTATTTTTTTTCAATAAGTTCTCTAATCCATTTTACTAACGGATTATTGTCTCCGTATTCAATGCTATAAATAATCAATCCTGGCAAGAAAAAATCATATATCATATATCCTTTGTTGGATACTTCCTCATGGGTTTTTGAGCCGTATTCAGCGTGAATTTCAGGAAGTAATCTTAAGTCAAAATCAGTAGCCATTTCTTTAAAACGGTCTAAATACTCCCAAGTACCTGGCTTGTTGAAAAAGTTTGTTTCTCCTACACTTTTATGTAAATAAGCAAAAGCATCCAATCTTAAAATGGTACACCCATAGGAAGTAATTTTTTTCAAACAATCTTGATAAAAGGTCCAAACCAGTTCTGATTGAGCATTTAGATCCATTTGGCCTAAATACGTTGATTTTTGATAGATGATTTTTAGAATTTCATTTCTTGAGTTTAAATTATTCAAAGATTCGATTTCATGAATATTCTTACCGCTTTCTATTGTATCATTTATTGTTTTAGAGACGTGCAGTTTCTCGGCTTCGGAGTCTAAAATACCATCTAAGTCTGATGGTGAGATTTTATTAAACGTTGTTTTTTGATAAAATGTATTCCAATAAGGTCGTTTAGACCCGTCTGGAAAATAAACTTCAAGGATGGGCAACCCATCTTTTCGCATAAAAAGTTTTTCTAAATACTCCTTTTTTGGTTGTATAATTTCATCTGCTCCAAGTATTCCATTGTTTTTCCAAAACGAGTTCCAATCAATAAAAAAATCTTTATAAACAGAAGTGTCGCCCTTTTGTAATAAATCCTGAAATTGTGGTGAGGCTACAGACAAATGATTTAATACAATGTCCAGTTTTAATTTTATGTTTAAATCTGTTAATTTATTTAAGTCCTCGTTGGAGACTAACGATTCGTTTAAATCATAGTCAATAATAGAAAACCCTCGATCTAAATCACTATTAAATAGTGTTGGAAGTATGTATACGTGAGTAAAGGCCTGATCAAAGTTGTTGTGCTCAATAAAATGAATTAATCCTGATAAGTTCTCACCAACGCTATCAGGATAAGCGTTAAGTATGACACCTTTTTGCATTTATACTTTGTTGCTAAATAATTAAACCATTAGACTTAGGCTAGTGGATTCTGGAATATGACCGACGTTTTGCAATTTGATGTGTGCAAGTTTAAGACCAAATGATACGCATTGTTCGAAATCGTGATTTTTGATATATCCATATAAAAATCCTGACCAAAAAGCATCTCCTGCACCCGTAACATCAATAACCTCATTAATTTTAATTGCTGGCTTATGAAAGTTTCCTTTTCCTTTTTGCGCCAACATGACCCCTTCGCTTCCTAATGTAAGACAAACAACATCTGCTCCATAACTATGGAAAAGTGTAAAGATATCATTGTAAGAAGCAACGTCTCCAAAGAGTCTTTTGGCATCGTCTGCGCTTATCTTGACAAGAGGATTAAAAGCGCAATACGCTTTTATAAATGCAACAGCCTGTTCTTTGTCAGGCCAAATTTCAGTAGCATAATTTATATCTATACTCAATTTACATCCTGAGACAAATGCTTGTTTTGCTTTTCGCATAATGACTGATCTCGCGGGTTCTTGACTTAAAGCGAAGCAGGAGGTGTGAAACACCTTGGCCTTGTTGATAATGTCGTCACTTATTTGTGTATCCAAAATATGTGCATCTGCACCCCGAACGGGAACAAAATCAGGCGTTTCATTTGATCTAGAAACAAAAATTAAACTTGTAGGCTGGTTTGGAATTTTAGTTATATGTGCTGTTGACAAGCCAAAAACATTCAATTCATCAAGTATATATTGACCAAGACCATCATCTCCAACACTTGCAACCAAATCGACTGCTAAGCCAATTGTATTGGCATTAACAGCTAAATTAGCAGTTGAGCCGCCTAAAAAGCGATTATAACTTTCAGTGGTAGCGATAGTTTTTCCGTATTGCGCTCCAATAAAGTCCACTAGTATTTCTCCTACACAAAGTATGTCCATTAATTTGAGATTATGCTGTTTTTTGAACAGGTTTTATTAGTAAGGTTGCCAGTGCTCCACAGAAGAGTAAAACTGCTGCAAAACTGATGGCATTTCTTGGGTCGTTATTTAAAAAGTTTTTTAGAATATATCCAAAAGAAAGGTTTTGAAGCAACATGGGAATCACAATCATCATATTGATAATGCCCATATACACGCCGTATCTTTCTTTAGGAATGGATGAAACGACTAGTAAATATGGAATTCCCATCATACTAGCCCATCCAACACCAAAGCCAGTGATGGCAACAAATAATAGGTTTTTATCTGCAATGTGCGGAAATGCGGCAAAACCTATACCCGCTAAAAGCAAACAAACAAAGTGAACCTTTTTGGCTCCAAATCTTTTGGCGTATCCCACTAAAAGGAAAGCAACAAGAAACGTAACAACATTATACCATCCGTTTACCAAGCCTGTCCAGCTAACTGCCTTTTCATAGGCCTCTGGATTCGATTTTGGAGTTGCATCCCAAACAGAAAGCGCAATGCTTTTAGATGAGTTTTGCCAATAGCAAAACAATGCATACCATTGAAATAAATATACCAAGGCTAATTGCCACATAACCTTGGGCATACTTTTGATGGCAGATAGTATTTCAACAAGAGGCACGGCAAGACCTTTTTTGGCAGTTCTAATTTTTTCAAGCTCTTCATCAGTTGGTGGTATTTCTTTTGTCGTTTTAATACTCCACAGGATTGTACCAATGGAACAAACTGCTCCCAGAAAGAATGATGCAAAAACCCAAGTTGGTAAATGCCCCGTTTTACCAATAATGATCATAGGGAATATAAATAAGGACACGTTTGCAAGGGTTTGCCCAAGGCCTGTAAAAAAGCTCTGCATTTGAAAACCCATAGGTTGCTGCTCTGTTTTTAGCGTATCAACAACAAATGCACGGTAGGGTTCCATAGCCATATTGTTTCCGGCATCTAGAATCCATAAAAGTCCTGCTGCCATCCAAAGTGAACTGCTGAATGGAAAGGCAAAAAGACTAATGCTACATATTAATGCTCCAATAAAGAAATAAGGCTTACGTCTGCCAAATTTTGGGTGCCAAGTTTTGTCACTTAATGCGCCAACAATAGGTTGTACCAATAAACCTGTAACCGGACCTGCTAAATTTAGAATAGGAATTTGATCGGGAGCTGCGCCTAAAAAATCGTAAATGGGGTTTACGGCACTTTGTTGTAAGCCAAAACTGTATTGAATGCCAAAAAAACCAACATTCATATTTACAATTTGCCAAAAACTAAGTTTTATTTTTTTAAGCATTTATTCGATTATTTTCTTTAAAAATGCAATGAAGTTTTGCCCGTTTGTAAAAATAGTACCGTTTTTATCAACAACAGGTAGTTGAAAGCTATCAATTGGAATTTTAGCCCCATTCAATTTTGATAACATTTCTTGTTCTTTATCCTTGTTTATATCAATGTCGTAGTAGGTAAATGAGATATTATTTTGATTTAAGAAGGTTTTAGTGTCTATACAATAGTGGCACTCATCACTGCCATAAACAATTATTTCTTGTTGTTTTTTGGCGCTTGAAGTGTATGCAAAACAAAAAAAACAAGTTAAAATGATTAGGGATGTATTAACTATTTTTATCATGGTCCTTAAAGAAAGGGTTGGTGAAAGTGATACTAACACCAACCCTAATCTAATTAAACTAAACTACTAATAATGAAAAACTATAAATTAAAAGTTGAATTGAAGTGAAACTGTTGAAGATCTTCCGCTAATAGAACGCGCTCTTGCTAAGCGGTCACCATTAAATGCACCATCTCCATTTCCTTCAACTTCTGTTATACCAACTACGTCGAATAAATTATTTACGTTTAACCAAAGCGACAAAGCATTTGTCAATTTAATTTCTGAAAATAGATTTACATAAGCGTAAGCTGGCATAACAAGTGCATTGTCATCTTGTGCATATGACTTTGATGTGCCAAGAACGCTAAGTCCAAGTGTGTTTTGATTATCATTTCCATACATATATGTAGGGGTAAAATTATAAACAAAATCGGCTTGTCTTCTAGGTGTATTTCCTTTGTTATCACCTCCGTCAATCTCTGCTTTTGTCCATGTTGCAGAACCTACAAACACAAACTTATCACTCAATACTAGTGACGTTTCTGCCTCTAGACCCATCGCTTTAAATGGATTTCCAACAGTTCTGTTAAGTTCATTACTCAACCCTTCCTTGGTGTTACTCATAAAACCTGTAAGGTTTAAAGATCCGTTATCAAAACGTCTTTTATAACCAAGTTCCGTTTGGCTTACTTCATCAAATTGGGTATCGCCTCTTCCGTTAGACCCATAACTATTTCTATCCGGAGCTCTTCCAGATGCACCTAAACTAGTGCGTAAAAATAGTGCAGCGTCATCGCTTGTTTTGTAGTTTAAACCAAACGAGTATGATACAAAATTGTAATCGTCATTGATGTTTTGACCTGCATTTCCTGCAATTACAGGGACAACTAGCTCAATTCCTTGAATATCGCCATCGCCGTCATAATCATAGTTTCCTTGGCTTGTTGGTCCAGCTTGAATATTTCCGTTTACACGTACATTTTCAAAACGAACACTACCATCAAAGTTTAATTTTTCAGACAGATTTGCATCAACAGCTACATAAGGAGAATTTACATTATGCACCGTGTTGTATTTACGCTGACAGCAATTACCCCAAGTAGGTGTCCCATATGAATATTGTCCATTTCTAGACCATCCATCAAAATCTGCTAGTCTAGCCTCTCCATTTCCTTTTATTTCAGAGATAAAAGAGCTCCATTGCCAGCCAATTTTGGTATTTTGTGTTGCTGTGAACATACCTAAAGTAAGACCAAGGTTGTCATTAACTTTTTTATTCAATTTGACATCACTAAAGAAATTGCTTAAATCATCAACCGTTACATCAAACATATGAATAATTTGAGCTAACCCATTTGAAGGATTGAAAGCCTCTCTTGCTCCATCGGCGTATACTAAATTTCCTGTTGCAGTTACAGCTTCTCTTGCGGTAGTTTCAATTTCAGATACTGTTCCAACTGCCATAGTAAATGGCGATACCCATTCACCAGAATTAGCACTGTAACGTGCTTTTCCAGAAACATTCCAATCATTTCCTAAGTCGAAAGAAAACTCAGTACCTATAGCTTGTGATTTAGGATTGTTACCGTTTCTTACATCATTGACTTTACGATCTCCTGTAAAAGGATCTGTGCCTGCACTTTGTTGCATATTAACAGAATGTGGAGAGTCATTGTTGATATCAAAACCAGGAAGGTTTTCGAAAGAAGGGTCATCATTTGAACCTTTCAACAACATTGGCATTGGAAGGTACATAACTGACTTATCATTTAAGTATTTAAAATACGTTCTTACATACCCTGACTCAAACTTCTTAGTGATGTTGGCTTTTATTTGGCCTCCTTTGTTTCCTTGGTAACCAATATTTCGTGGCCCTTCACCAGTGCGCATAAACCCACCAATGTGATAAGACAAGCCATTTCCTAGCGGCGTTCCATATTCAAAATCCATTCTGCTTGTTTGGTAATCTAGACCATAAGTAGCCATTATAGAACCCCCTTCAACATCACCTGTCTTGCTTATCATGTTGATGATACCAGCAGGTCCATTTGATGTTTGGGTTGAAGCAGATCCACCACGAATAGCTTCAACACGACCAATATTACTATCGATTCTAAGAAAGTTGTCAGCATTTCCAAAAGAAGTATCTCCAAACAAGTTAAGTGGCAAACCATCTTCTTGAATTTGAAAGTAACGTGATCCACCTGAAGAAACAGGAACACCTCTTACATTAAAGTTTGCATTTCCTTCACCCCCAGATGACTCTGCGCGAATACCAGGAATATTTCTAAATAATTCCCCAGCACTTCTTGGAGCAGCTTGCTCGATAGCATTTACGCCTAATGTAGAAATAGATACACTTGATTCTAGTTTAGATTTTGGATTCACAACACCTGTGATGATAATCTCATCAAGCGTTGAAAAATCCTCAGCTAACAAAAAGTTAACAGTTGCGCTCATACCGCTTAGCGTAACACTTTGGGATTGTGTTTTAAATCCTAGGTAAGAAGCGGTAAGCGTAACATTAGATTCCGACGTAACTGAAATCGAATACGCACCATCCATATCAGTTACTGTTCCCGTTGACGTTCCGTCAACAATTACAGTTGCACCTGATATTGGCACTCCATTTTCATCTGCTACTTTTCCAGAAACCGACGATTGCGAATGTGCAACGGTTACTGAAAAAACAAATAAAAACGCAAAACTTATTTTACTTAATAGTTTCATGATTATTAATTTAAATGATTAATGAATTTAATATTGCGAATTTTATAATATTAGACGTACAAAAATTATAATATCCAACGAAATCGTTTTCGAAAACTACGAAAAGGTTTTCGTAGGTTTGAATAAATTTAATTTATATGAGCCAAGTAACACTTATGCAAATCGCAGAAAAATTAAATATTTCTGTTTCAACTGTTTCGAAAGCGCTCAAGGACTATCCTGATGTAAGTGATAAAACCAAAGGGCTTGTTAAGGAGTTAGCGAAAACATTAAATTACCAACCCAATGCATTTGCCGTAAACCTAAGAACAAAAGAATCTAAAACCATTGGATTAATCATTCCTGCTATTGTACATCATTTTTTTTCAAACGTAATTAAAGGGATTTTGGCGCAAGCAGAAAAAAAAGGATATCTCGTGATCATATTGCAATCAAATGAATCTTATGAATTGGAAAAAAAGCAAATCAATTTATTGTTGAGACAACGCGTTGATGGAATACTTATTTCTATCGCTAATACAACAAGAAATTTCACACACCTAAGCGATGTTATCACACAAGGAAAACCATTAGTGATGTTTGATAAAATTGCAAAAATATTGGAGTGCTCAAAAGTTGTAATTGATGACAGAAAAGCTGCAAAAGATGCTACGCAGCATTTGATTGATACTGGATGCAAACGAATTGCTCATTTTAGAGGCCCACTGTTGTCACAAAATTCAATTGACCGTTTTTTAGGCTATAAAGAAGCGCTAGAGGAAAATAATTTTATTTATGATTCAAGTTTAGTATATATATGTGAATGTGGCGATTCAAGTTTTGAAGAGGGCAAGTTTAATGCTAAAAAGCTTCTCCAGGATCATAAAGATGTAGATGGTGTTTTTATAAATACGGATTTAGTAGCTATTGGTGCTTTGACAGCTTTCGCTGAAATGGGGATTAAGGTTCCTGATGATATTTCTATAGTAGGATTCAGTAATTGGTTTATGTCATCTGTTATTTCACCGAGCCTGACCACTATCAATCAACCAGGGTTTGAAATGGGTAAAGCTGCTTTCAAACAACTTCACAAAGAGCTAAAACAAAGAAAAAAAAGTAAAACTGTAGTTTATGAGAAAATTATACTCGATACAGCGCTTGTTAAAAGAGACTCAACCAAATAGTAGAAACTTTTTTTAAACTTGTCTATAGAGACACCGAATTACATAAATCCTCCACAAAATAGTTCGACTTCACTACCTTCCTCTCCGCAAAAATTGTAAGATTTGGTTCGAAAATAGATCAACAGGGACTACTTGTTGCCTAGACAGCGGTGCTTTAGTACCAGATGCGCAGCATTGAATCGAAGTTTATGCCCTTTAGTGGGTAAATCCTGGCGCGGCTACTTGTTATTCTGAAAGGCTTTTGTTCATTTTTTCCCGGAAATTCTTAGGGGTCTGTTTGTGATGTAATTTGAAAAACCGACTAAAATTTGAGAAGTTGTTAAAACCACATTCGTAACATATTGATTGAATATCTAAATCTGTTTGAATCAATAGTTTAGCGGCATGATTCACACGATATTCGTTGACAAACTGGGTAAACGTCTTTCCTGTATTTTTCTTGAAATAACGACAAAATGCAGG
>CATIMP010000158.1 GCA_949528465.1 Bacteroidota bacterium
AGCGTCCTGCTTGTCGCATCATCCACACGGGCGGTCTTGATAATGCCTCCCCATTGAGTGCACGAAGAAATAAGTCATTTTTAAGCATGCTGTGATAATTTAAAGTAATGAATGGCCTTAGCCACAACCTGTTCCATACTTGCGTTTTGTACTACTTGAATTGATTTTGGCGTCTGCTTAAAAGCAGTTGCCGTTGTGTTTCCAATACAAAAACAGTGAGTATCTGTGATATCATTTTGTTTCTCATGGCTTTCAACGCCGCTTGGGCTAAAGAAAAGTATGGCGTTTGGGGCAGCCTCAATTTTTGTGTTGCTAAGTTCGGTTTGATACACAACAACCTCACGAAAATCGCACATCCATTCCTTCATTTTATTGGCTAAAACAGGCAATCTTCGATTTCCACAAAAATGCAAAAAATGAGCATTTTTATCCAATTTTTTAATAAAATCAACCAAAACAGACATGTTTTGAGCAGTTTTAAGCGGTTTTATGTTTTTTTCCAAAAGTAGTTTTTCGGACTGTTTTCCCACACAAAGTACTTGTGCGCCTTGAAAATTATGTGTTTTATTCAGCACGGCTTTTGTTGCGTTCTGACTGCTAAAAATCACATAATCTGCCGGGTTGGGGATGTCAAAGTGTACGGGTAAAATTCGAATTGCGTTGTACTCCATATACGCCAAACCGTTTTGAACAATGCGTTCTCTTAATAAGTTGGGTAAGGTTTTGGTCGATAAAATGAATGGCTTATCCATCTAACACATCTTTAGCCCCTTTTGCAAGAAGTTGTTCTGCCGCAGATTTCCCAATATTTTTTGCATCTAAAGCAAAAACCGCATCAAAAATCAATTGTTTTTTACCGTCTTTTTGTGTGACACAGCCTTTAAAATGTATGCCATTATCAATTACTTGCGCAAGCGCGCCAATGGGTGCGGTACATCCACCTTCGAGAACTCGTAAAAATAGACGCTCTTCTTCGACGCAACGCGCTGTTTCTTCGTGATTCAATTTGTTGAGAGTAGACAGCAACTCTTGATTTTCTGTCAATGCAGTAACCAAAATAGCACCTTGTGCGGGTGCTGGAATCATCCAATCCAATACCACACTATTTTCAGGAAGCATTTCTAGTCTAGAAAGTCCAGCCATTGCCATGATGGTTCCATCAAAATTAGATTCGGTGAGCTTTTTTAATCGCGTGGGAACGTTACCTCGAATATCAGTAATGGTATGTGACGGGTATTTATGTTTCCACTGGGCTGCACGTCTTAAGCTACTTGTTGCAATAACACTATTTTCATCCACTAAATTGGAATTATTAGCTACGAGTACGTCTTGCCAGGTACCACGTTTGGGAATAAATGCCGTTGTTATGCCTTGCGGCAATTGCGTGGGCACATCTTTCATGCTATGTACTGCAATGTCTACATCGCCAGCAAGTAAGGCTGTGTCAAGTTCTTTGGTAAAAATTCCTTGCACACCCAATTCATACAATGGTTTTTGTTGTTGTTGATCGCCGCTAGATTGTATTGGAACAAGCTCACTTTTTAGTCCAATGGACGTTAACATGGTTTGCACCCAACGCGCCTGCCAAAGCGCAAGTGCGCTGCCACGAGTTCCTATGCGAACGTTGCTACTCATCAGTTACAACATTAAAAAGCGTTTCCAGTGCCTTAACACTTTCGTCGGTATCGGCACTTTCACGCAACTGGTTTGCCATGCGGTTGGTAAGTTTCTGAATAAGGCGTTCGGACACAGCTACGGCTTGTGCTTCATCCAAAGAGGGATTTTTTTTACGCTGTGCCTCCAGTTCTTTTTGCTGTATGTTCTGCATCAATTTTTTGACTGCACTAATCGCAGGAGCAAATTTTCGACTTTCCATCCAAATGTTAAAATCTGCTAACACTTCGCGAATAACGTTCTCGGCTTGTGGTACAAATTTTTGACGCGCAAGAAGTGTTTTATCAGACATTTTGGAAAGCTCATCTAAGTGCAGTAATGTAACATTTGGCAGTTCCTCTACGTTTGGATTTACATTTTTGGGCATCGATAAATCCAAAATAAGGAGCGGTTTATTTGTGTGAATAATCGATTTGGCAATGGTAGGTTTTTCGGCTCCCGTGGCAACCACAAGGACATCAGCTTTGCGAATTTCAACAGGAAGTGCCGCGTAATCTTTTACCTCAATAGAAAATTTTCCACCTAACTCTTCGGCACGTTTACGCGTCCTGTTGATTAGGGTGATATGCTTATTTTTAGTGTGTTTGATAAGATTTTCGCAGGTATTTCGACCAATTTTCCCAACACCAAAAAGCAGGATGTTTTTGTCGTCTAAATCAGGGATGGTATCCAACATATAGCGTACAGAAACGTAGGAAACTGAAGTTGCTCCGGACGACAATTCTGTTTCAGTTTTAATGCGTTTGCTTGCTTGAATAACCGCATTAAACAGTCGCTCCATAAAGGGGCTTAATATCCTATTTCGTTTAGATAACTTAAAGCTTTGTTTTAATTGAGCAATAATTTCAAAATCCCCTAATATTTGACTGTCCAGTCCTGTTCCTACACGGAATAAATGCATGATGGCTTCCTGCCCTTTTCGAACGATGCCAACTTTCTCAAAAACTTCGTCTGTACCTTCAGAGTATCTAAATAAGAGTGCTTTTAACGTTTCTACATCATCTACTTGCGCATACATTTCGGTTCTGTTACAGGTAGAGCTAATAACCAAAGAAGAAATACCTTGTGCTCGCGCATCGTCAAAAAGGAAAGGCATTATACTTGTCGTAAGACTAAATTTACCTCTTAGTGATGCGTCTGCTTTTTTATAGCTAACGCCCACACAATAAAAAGTATCCGTTGCCGGCATTTTTGGTTTTTTGTTGCATAGCAAAAATAATGCACAGCAAAGACAAAAAACAACGCTGAAAGTACTTTTTGTATCGGGATTAGAACTCCAATAACATCAATCAAAATTTCATTTTTTCTTTGTATTTTTGTTTATGTTCATTAAAACAGAGAATTGCTATGTCGTTAAAAAATAACGTTTTAAGTCCCAGAGCAGATCAACTAATTGAGGATGGATTTCACGTACTGACTTACGAAAACGACGCCGACATTATAAAGCCAATTGTGCGTCACGTGGATGCGAGTTTGATTCAGTTTCATTTTTGTTTTCGTGGCAGCGCAACCTTTCATTTTAACCAAAGCACCTATAGTTTGCCGCTTCTGGACGAACATGTGCTGCTGCTGTACAATCCGCAACGCGATCTTCCTATGGAGTTGGACGTAAGCCCAAACTCACAATTGGTTACGGTGTTAATTTCCATTAAAAAGTTCCATAGTTTGTTCTCGCAAGAAGCCAATCAGATTAGTTTTTTGTCTGATGAAAACGCGGACAAAAAATATTATAAGGATCACATCATAACTCCTTCAATGGCAGTGGCGTTAAGTCAAATTTTGCAGCATCAGCCAAATACATTGATGAGTCGATTGTATTTGAAGGGTAAAGTTTACGAGTTGTTGAGTTTGTATTTTAACCCTACCGAAGCCACAGATGTTGCAGAATGCCCGTTTTTGGTTGATGAAGAAAACGTACGTAAGATTCGCAATGCGAAGAAAATTGTATTGGAACGCATGACAAATCCTCCAAGTTTACAGGACTTGGCAGACGAAATAGGGCTAAGTCTTAAAAAACTCAAGGAGGGTTTTAAGCAACTCTACGGAAGTACGGTGTATCAATTTATTTTGGATCATAAGATGAATCATGCGCGTCAACTTTTGGGATCGGGATCTTACAACGTGAACGAAGTTGCGCTCCAACTTGGCTACAGCAATTCAAGCCACTTTATAGATGCCTTTAAAAAGAAGTTTGGCACAACGCCAAAAAAATACCTTTTGTCTGTATCTTCGTAACGAAAAATGAAGCTATGAAAGGAGTACTATTGGTGAATTTGGGTTCACCGCAAAGTCCTACTGCAAAGGACGTTAAGCCCTATTTGGAAGAATTTTTAATGGATGAGCGCGTGATAGATGTTCCTAAGTGGTTTCGTTCGTTTTTGGTTAAGGGGATTATTCTAAAAACCCGACCAAAAAAATCAGCAAAAGCCTATCAAAAGATTTGGTGGGAAGAAGGCTCACCGCTTATAGTGCTCTCTGAGCGGTTGCAAGAAAAAGTGGCTGCAAATACTGCTGTACCCATCGTATTAGCAATGCGATATGGGCAACCTTCCATTGCCACTGGCTTAGAAGAATTGCACAAAAAAGGGGTTGATGAGGTGTTGCTTGTACCGCTTTATCCACAACATGCGATGGCAACCACCGAGACTATTTTGGTTTTGGCAGAAGAAATTCGAGCAAAGCAGTATCCAAACATGACCTTTACACACTTGCCTGCTTTTTACCATCACCCAGATTATATTCGCGTGCTGTCGCATTCTATTCAAGAATATTTGCAAGACAAGCCGTGGGAGCATTTGTTGTTTTCATATCACGGCGTTCCTGAGCGTCATATTAGAAAGTCAGATGTAACAAAATCGCATTGTAAAATTGATGGTGAATGCTGTCAAACCAAATCGGACGCACACGCATATTGCTATCGTCATCAGTGTTACGAAACCACACGTCAAGTTGCCGAATACTTGGAATTGCGCCCAGGGAGTTTTTCTACTTCTTTTCAATCTCGATTAGCCGGTGATAAATGGCTGCGTCCATACACCGACAAAACGGTTGAAGCGTTTGCAAAAAAAGGCACCAAGCAACTGGCTGTGGTAACTCCTGCGTTTATATCAGATTGCTTGGAAACGCTTGAGGAAATTGGCATGGAAGCCAAAGAAGATTTTGAAGAAAAAGGCGGTGAGGAAATGCATGTAGTTCCTTGTGTTAACGACCGTGATGACTGGGTAAAAGTCATGAGTCGATGGATTGATGAATGGGCAACGGCGCCTTAGTTTATAAAAAAATGTACCTTTAGATCAATTGTTTACACGTGGAAGCCTATAACTATATAAAAGCCCTACACCTCATTTTTGTGGTTACTTATTTTGCGGGCTTGTTTTACATTCCCAGACTTATGGTCTATCAAGTAGAGGCAGCAGCTCGACCAAAAAATGAAGCTGACATTTTGTTGCCACAACTACAATTGATGATGCGCAGATTGTGGGTAATTATTACTGTGCCCTCAGGAATTTTGGCTACGCTTTTTGCGGTTTGGTTGTTGGTTTTGATGCCTGCTTGGCTAGCCCAATCTTGGATGTGGGTTAAGCTCGTTTTTGTGGGATTATTATTTGTGTACCATTTTAGAACGCATACCTTTTACAAAGAATTTTTACGCGGTAAACACAGGCGCAGTGCCACTTTTTTTCGTTTTTGGAATGAAGGCTCTACGTTGATTTTATTTGCAGTAGTGTTTCTAGCTATACTCAAAAATAGCGTACATTGGATTTTCGGACTCGTCGGATTAATTGGTTTGGCCGTTTTGCTAATGCTTGGAATTCGCCTTTATAAACGTTACCGAACCCCAAAATTGTAGCCTTATGCGGTTGCCATCTCTTCGCGCACGTATTTTTATAGCCCTTATTTTTTTGATGCTTGTTGCTTCGTTGCTTATTGCAGGAGTCACCATTTTCCAATATAGCGAACAGTCTAACGCTTACCACGAACAACGCTTAGAGCGCAAGGAAAATCAGCTTAAAAAACAGATAGACTATCTGCTTCAAGACGCTGTTTTAGAAGTTACTCCACACAACTCTGCTGCAATTTTTGAGCCTCATATGCAGCAAACCGCCGATGTATTAAATATAAATTTTCGGATTTACAGCCTTACAGGAGTGTTGCTGTCATCTACACAATTTATGGAAGCTGCGCCAGTGCAAGAGCTTACCACAACTCTTTTAGAGCAGTTAGAATCCAATCCCTCCAACCGACTCATTGACGTAAGTACTACAGATGGCATTCGCATGCGATCATCCTACTTCTACGTTTTTGACACCAAAGGTTTGCCGTTGGCAATTTTAAACGTCCCGTATTTTGATGATGATTCGTTGAGTTCGTTGGAGTTAAACGCCTTTTTATTTCGCTTGGTGCAGGTGTATGTGATTATGCTCATAATTGCCATTATTCTAGCGTTTTTTGTCTCGTCTTATATAACACAGTCATTGGAGACAATTAGCGCAAAACTCAATCAAACTAAACTTGCTAAATTGAACACCAAAATTGAATTAACGAAAGCGAGTAAGGAAATTTCGGCTTTGGTAGATGCGTATAATCATATGGTAGATGAGTTGGAACAAAGTGCCATTGAACTTGCCAAATCGCAGCGTGAAGCTGCATGGCGTGAAATGGCAAAACAGGTTGCACACGAAATCAAAAACCCACTTACACCCATGCGATTGAGTATCCAACACTTTGAGCAACAAGTAGCCAAAGGCACTTCGGAGTGGAAGTCGTACGTGCACGAATTTAGCCAAACACTAATTCAACAAATTGACACCATGAGTGCTATTGCCTCCGCATTTTCGCAGTTTGCGACTATGCCCATGGACCAATCAACACGAATAAATGTGACAGAAACCGTGAATCGGGCACTTGAATTATATAAAGATGCGCCACTAGCGCTGGACGCTGCGGAAACGTATTTCGCGCAGTTGGACAGTACGCAATTGGTTCGGATTGTAAATAACCTTATGAGTAACGCCATTGACGCATGTGCCGAGGTGCCTGAACCATACATACACGTACGCTTGCATGGAGATAAAAAATGGATTTATTTTTCAGTGGAAGATAACGGCAGAGGCATTTCTGAAGCGCTTCATGAACGCATTTTTGAGCCTACTTTTACTACCAAAACGAGTGGTATGGGACTTGGCTTGAGTATGGTTAAATCGATTGTGGAGACCTACGGCGGCACGGTGCAGTTTGAATCAAAGCCTGATATAGCAACACGATTTGAAGTTCGCCTTCCACGGATTAATTAAGCCTGAATAGATCCTTTAATTTTTTCTTCAAGTGCTATTAATGTTTCTGCGATGTTGTCTTTTGGAATGGCAATAGGCGGATGGACTTTCAATATCATCTTTGCACCAATACCCATCGGAAAGCTTCCGTATCGTGTAATTTTCCACGAGTTACTTATCGAAATCCCGACTAATTTTGCATTTGGCATAGCTTTGGCAAGTTGTGTCAAACCAGCATATCGAAATGGACGTGGCTCATGGTTTCTACTTCGCGTTCCTTCTGGAAAAATCACAGCGCTATCGTTGTTTTTTGCAAGATGCTCCCCAAATATTTTTAGCTGTTCCAAAGCCTGTTTAGGTTTCTTTCTATCAATCAAAACCGAGCCGTTCTTTTTTAGATTAAATGAAATGCTGGGAATCCTATTTCCCAATTCTTTTTTTCCAACAAACTTGGGATAAATCTTTCTCAAGTACCAAATCAGCGGCGGAATATCGTAGGTGCTTTGGTGATTAGCAACAAAGATGTATGATTGGTTTTTATCTAGCTCAAAAGGCATTTCAAATATTATACGCGTGCCTAAAATGTTAAGCGTGCGTAATAAAAAGAAATTAAGAACATCAACACTTACTTTGTGCGCTTGAGGACTAAATAAAAAACACAGCCTTTGAATTCCCTCAAAAAGAAATAAAAAACCTCCAAAAAAGAAATAATACAATACACTAAGCGGATATGCAATTAGCTTAGTCATGCTGCAAATTAACAGTGTGCGTTGTAGGCGTCTTTCAGGTTTTCTGCAATAAGTTCGGCAGGACGTCCTTCAATGTGATGGCGCTCTAGCATATGTACCAATTCGCCATCTTTAAACAACGCAATACTTGGCGAAGAAGGAGGAAAAGGAACCATTTGGTTTCGTGCTTCAGCAGTAGCCTCTTTATCTACACCAGCAAAAACAGTAATAAGTTGCTCGGGCACTTTGTCATTGGCAAGCGACATACGCGCACCAGGACGCGCATTGGCTGCGGCACATCCGCAAACCGAATTGACAACCACCAATGTGGTGCCATTTTTACTTAATGCTGAACTAACGTTTTCAGCAGAGTTACATTGTGTAAAGCCAACGGCGGTTAGCTCGTCGCGCATGGGTTGTACAATTTCAGCAGGATACATAGCAGTAATAATTAGTTTACAAAGATACGGAAGCTTGTGGATTTATGCACGCTCGCAATACACCATATAGTAGCGCGGCGTGATATAACGCAATAACGGGCGGATGCCAATTTTGGCATAATCAGGAGATGCCCAACGCATCGAATCCTTAATTTCCCAACCACTTTTTTCTAATAGAAAATCAAATTGCTTTTGCTCAAATTCGTGATAGTGTTTATCCCAGTCGTCTTTTGTATTCCAATAGGCAGGTGCAAACCATAACTTTAAAGGAACAGAAGCGATAAGCTTATTGCATTTGAGTTGACTTAAGATATTAAATGGGGCTAACATATGTTCGAAAATCTCAAAAGCGGTAACACAATCTACATCGGTATCAAGGTATGCGTGAAAATCTGTATCTAAATTTTCGCCTTTGGTATTTTGAACGCTAAAGCCAGCAGTTGTTAGAAACTCCGATAGTGAATTTGGCGTTCCTAAGTCTAGTAAAGAAGCATTTTTGGGCAAGTGCTTTTGTGCAAAGTCACGTGTTTTTTCAAACCTTCGGGTTTTGGGTGTAGTCATTTTAGACATAAAATTTGTGCTAAAGTAACTGAAATCCCCCTAAAATCCTTCGTACTTTTGCACCATGAGATGGTTATTTGCTTTTATCGGCTATATGGTGTTTCGTTTTCCAGGCGCACTTTTAGGCTTTTTTTTGGGAACGCTTTTAGAGGCGGGAAGTCGGGGACGGATTCGAACTTCATTTCAAACCACACGAGCTTCTGCTCAAGAATTTGAACTTCGTTTGTTGGCCTTGGCAAGTATGGTTATTAAAGCCGACGGCAAAACCACACAGTCTGAACTTGACTATGTACGCGCACAGTTCGTGCAGTTTTTTGGAAAAGATAGAGCTAACGAAATATTTAGAATTTACAATGCCGAGTTTAAAAAATCAGGAGTTACGACTATAGAAATCGGCCAGTTTTTGGTAACACGCACCCGTTACGAAGCACGCCTGCAAATGCTCGATTTTTTGTTTCGTATTGCCAAGGCAGACGGAAAAGTATCGCCTTTAGAAGTTGAAAAACTTTTCGAAATAGCAGGCTATATGCGCATTAGTGGTGCTGATTTTAACAGTATTAAAGCCATGTTCGTAGCCCAAACGGATAGCGCGTACACCATTTTGGAAGTGTCTAAAGCCTCAACAGACGCAGAAATTAAGAAAGCGTATAGAGATTTGGTCAAAAAACACCATCCCGACAGAGTTCGTAACTTAGGGCCTGCTGCCGAAAAGGCGGCCAAGGAAAAGTTTCAGCGCATACAACAAGCGTATGAAGCCATTAAAAACGAACGCGGATTTTAATTCTTATGGAGGACTTTCTTTTCTACACCAAACTTGGTCTTAATCATATTTTAGATCCTAACGCCTATGACCACCTCCTTTTTTTGGTGGCACTTACTTTGCCTTATTTGTTTAAACAATTACGTCAATTGGTGGTTTTGGTTACGTTCTTTACCATAGGACACACCATTTCCCTTTGGGCAGCTTCTGCTGGAATTATACGGATTTCGGCTTCATGGGTTGAGTTTTTAATTCCCATTACTATTTTACTCACGGCCCTGCACGTATTGTATTGGAATAAAACCATTACTACAAAATCATCTGCTCATTTTACGCTGTTGGCCCTGTTTTTTGGTATCATACACGGATTGGGCTTTTCCAATTATTTTTCAATGGTTTTTTCCGATAAAGGCATTGGCTTACCCCTTTTATATTTTACATTTGGCATTGAAGCAGCTCAAATTCTTGTCGTGATAGCCGTTGTGTTTATTAATACGGTACTCAGCCATTTGGGTGTTTCAAAACGGGATCGATTGCTAGTGGGGAGTAGCATAATAATTGGTATTTTAGTTCCCATTTTGATTTCATCGTTAAGCACACTATGACAAAAGCCGCAAAAAAACAACTTCGTTACGATACCGCCTACATGCGTATGGCAATGGAATGGGCGCAACTTTCACATTGCGATCGCAAGAAAGTGGGCGCATTGATTGTGAAAGATCGAATGATTATTTCAGATGGTTATAACGGAACACCAACTGGATTTGAAAACGAATGCGAAGACGAAGACCATTACACCAAATGGTATGTGTTGCACGCAGAGGCAAACGCCATTATGAAAGTAGCTTCCTCAACGCAGTCTTGCGCAGGTGCAACGCTTTACATTACGCTTTCCCCGTGTAAGGAATGTAGCAAACTAATTCATCAATCAGGGATAAAACGCGTGGTGTATGCCAACGCATACAAAGATAGCTCTGGATTAGATTTCCTGCAGCGCGCAGGTGTAGCAATAGTTGCCTTGCCTCAAGATTGATTCTTGACTTTCTTCTGTATTTTTAGTGCAATCTGTAAAATCACCAATAAAATCACAGCACACAAACTTGCACCAACCCCAACAACGGCAGCAAAACTGTCGCCCGCTAAAGGCATGTCAAAATCAATATGAAACACATTAAAAATAAGCAAGCCCGTTGCGAGCGCTAAAAAGATATAAATGAGGGTTTTCATAAGATTGTTTTCAAGCAGATTACAACAGTAATCCTAATTTTTAAACAAATATAGTTAAGTGGGTTTCAAAATCAATATTGGAGATTCACTTTAAGCTAAAATATAATTCATTGAATTAGGGGAATAATCTAAATAATTGTTGTAATCTTGCTCAAATTATTTATTACACATGCAAGGCACAGTTAAATTTTTCAACGAGTCAAAAGGTTTTGGCTTTATTACTACTGACTCAGGAGAAGATGTTTTTGTACATATCAGCGCGTTAGA
>CATIMP010000159.1 GCA_949528465.1 Bacteroidota bacterium
AACGCCCCGCTAAACGGCTTTAGGTTCGGGGTTTTGAATATCGAGTTTACTCGAGTATTCAAAAGACCACATGAATCCTGCAGTCGCGCCTGCGGGAACCTGTTCAGTTTCAAGAATCACATCATTTATTCTCTTTGATAGAAAACCAATCAAAACTTGCTTTCTGTTTACTCTTCTTCCCGGAACTTGTGGCGTATAATCCTATGACCGTACCATTAAATCGTCCTGCAATTTCATCGCTGAGAATAGAAAAATCCTGTATTGCACCCATTGGCTTTAAATCGCTTAGATTTTCTCCAGCATAAAATTGTAAATCAAGCCCTTCTCCCACCAGTTTTAAGTAAACCTCTTGCTTTTTATAGGGATGACTGAAAATGAGTTCTTTTGTACTTTCAACTCCTTTTTCATTTACGGCAACAGTTTTCGTAAGGGTTATTTTGTCATGTTCTTTTAAAAGCTGATAATGAGTACTCGATTTTCTGTACAGAACAAGCCCCGCTTTTTCATTTTCGACTAGTGTAGCAAAGCTCAGTTTTGTCGTAACATCAAAATGATGATGACGAATTCTTTGCGCAAGGAAAGAAGGGTTTACCAAACTGTCTATCACTTCGGGTCTTAGTTTTAATTCCAAAGCGCCATTTTTTAGATTGTACCATTTTGTTTTAGGGGACCGAAGACAAATCCACTCCAAATCCAAGCGATTATCATTAAAATCGTCTTTCTCCATCCTTTTAGGAACGGGAGTCCAGGGCAAGTTGGGGCGTTGCTGTTCTAATTGCAACAATCCAATACCTGGATTATAAATTGGTGTTACGCCACTTTCTTGTCGGGTCATTTCCACTTTGGCTAAAAAGGTCTCTCGGCACAGAACGGAATAACCATCAATGGGACGTTTGGCGTGAAGTACACTCCACCAATCTCCATTTTGAGTCTGCACAAGATCGGCATGGCCTGTTTTGACAATAGGATAAGTATACCCCAAATGACGATGCGTCAGCACAGGATTTGCATGATTAGGAACATAGGGTCCCTTTATATTTTTACTGTTAAAAACAGTAACTGCATGGTATTGGTTGGTTCCACCTTCCGCAACCATCAGCAAGTATTCTCCATCAATTTTAAACAATCTTGGGCCTTCTGTCCATCTGGCATTGGCAGCATGGCCATGAGTAAGCTGAATGGGTTTCCCTTTCAATACTCCTGTTTTTAAATCTATTTCTTGTAAATAAACTCCATTTTTCCCCGGCCACTCCTTTTTATTTCCAGATACCTGCCCCGCTGCTAAGAAATAAGCCGTACCGTCATCATCCCAAAATAGATTGGGATCAATGCCAATTGCTTGTTTAATCCATATTGGATCTGACCAAGGCCCCGCTGGATTCGTTGCTGTGACGAAAAAATTTCTTTTGCAACGGACGCATGTACACACGACATAAAAAACGCCTTTGTGGTACCGAATGGAAGGGGCAAACATCCCAAGTGAATTGGGCAGCCCATCGGGGAAATTAATCTGTTCAGGTCGATGTATTGCATGTCCGATTTTTTCCCAGTTCACCAAATCTTTACTCCGCATTATGGGTAGAGCAGGAAAATATTCCAAGGTCGGATGTGTCATGTAGTACGTATCCCCAACCCTGCAGATGGAAGGGTCAGAATGGAAACCAGACACAATCGGGTTTTTGAACGTAGACGGAACTTCTTGACCAAAAATAGTGGCGCTCATAACAATTCCAATCAGTGTAATTTTAATTTTTAGTAGCATGCTGATGATTTATTTGAATTATATATGTATTATTCTTCCCGCTATGCGCATCGGTGGTTTCGGTGTATGGCGGATGAGATTCAACCTCAAGGGGAAGGCGTCTGTCTTTCAGTAGACAGGTTAGAAACATGTAACCAACTATAGCTGTACTTGTATTAAAAAATAGTGTGGTTTTATGTGTCATAAGTAGGTATTTGGTTTTTAAATGTACAAAATTTTTAAAATAAATACACGGAAGTATGGAGTTATGCTTCGTATTGCTATCGTCTAATTTTAAAAATCGAGCCATGTTTTCTGTACCCAAGTTTTTTATAATACGCATCAATATCTGACATTACAAAAGCATCCTGTTCTGGGTAGTCTATTAGAAGGCATTCGATCAATTTTTCCCCAATTGAATTGCCTCTAAATCTTTTGTCTACCAACAAATCAATTACCCATATATATAAACCGTAATCGTTTATTGATCTTGAAAACCCACAAAGCTCATTATTTACATAAGCCACATAAGTGATAGATTGTTTTAAGACCTCTTGATATTTTGAATCAACATAATCCTTCCATTCTTCACCTTCTGCTTTAAGTATTTCCAAAAGCTTGTGATATTCACTTAAAGGGTCATATTTTTTAATTTCTACTTTCACTTTCTTCAAGAAAAGATGCGTTGGGTAGGGTAGTTTTATTTATAGGTCGGCTTTCGGCAGCCAAAGGCTGAATGTAATCCAACGCCCCGCTAAACGGAGTTAGGTTCGGGGTTTTGAATATCGAGTTTACTCGAGCATTCAAAAGACCACAAGAACCTTACCTAGTTCCGGGTAACTTTAAACATTCCCAATAAAAACTCCAAAAGCGAGGGTGTAGGTATCACAAGAAGAACAGATTTGGGATTGTTCAATGCTAATATAACAAAAAGACAGTAAATGTAACGCTACAACGCATGGAGCTAGCGTTTTAAATACAGTTTTTCAGCCTGCGAGGTTTGATTTCTATCAAGATATATATATAAAAAAACCGCATCATATGACGCGGTTTTTTGTAGTGATAAATTTGAAATTTAATTCACTCCAGATTTTTCTGCTGCAGCGATATCTGCGAGTTCCTTTGCTGTGAGCTGACGGCTATTTACCCAAAAAGCAACTATTTTACCTTCGTTTGATATATAGGCTTGGATAATATCATTTGTACGAATAACCGTGTCTTTGGTAGTTGTTTTGGTGTCAAACACACTGAGAACCATGCTTCCAAACTCATCGTTAACCCCTTTTACAGATGTTCCCCAAATAGGCTTCCACTGGGTATCAGCTTGCTCAAACCAAGTTTTTAAAAAAGCAACGTGTTCATCACTTGTTTGAATCCTTTCCCCACCTGGCCCGCTTATTTGAATCGAATCGATATTCATGGCGTGGATTCCTTCATAATCTCGCTTGTTGTGTTTTTCTATGTAATCGTTAAGAAGGTTTACGCTTTCCTGGCTTCCAATCATAATTCCACCAGAAGCATCATAGTCCCAAATATTCGAAAAACCAGCTGTTTTTGGCGCTTCTACAGGCGGATTACACGCAATAACGAATCCTAAAACCACTAAAATTGTAAGAAAATACTTCATATTATTTAAATTTTAAGTTACCAATATATAAAAATTTAGTTAATATAAATTGTGTGGAAATTAAGATTTGTTTTGACTTCCATTTCCACATATAACACTACACCGCCTTGAGCACATGGGTTACAATCCCCCAGATAATCAGTTCGTTTTCTTCGGTTACTTGCAGGGGCTTGTACTGCTCGTTTTCGGGCATCAACCATACACAGTCTTCAGCTACTTTTAACCGCTTTACGGTAAACTCCCCATCTACAAAACACACGGCAATTTTACCGTTTTCGGGTTCTAAGCTTCGGTCAATGACAAGCAAATCGCCATCGTCTAGTCCGGCTCCTACCATCGACTGTCCTGCAACACGTGCATAAAACGTAGCCGCTTTATTTTTCACCACTACGTTATCTAAGCTAATGCGTACTTCTTTAAAGTCGTCTGCTGGCGAGGGAAACCCTGCCGAAATGCCTTCTCCAGCAAGCCACACGTCAGGTTTGTTGCTGGTATCGTCGGGGCTATAAAAGTGAAGGGTGCTCGATTTTTTCATTTAACCGTAATAATGTCGTTAATATTGGTGGTATAGCGCGGCGACAGATGCGCTTGTTTCATTTTAAAGGTTCGGGAAAGATCTTGGTTGGCAAGTTTTATTTTATGCGGCCCATACTTGCGGTGCAACTGGTCTATGCGCTGCATAAGGGCGTCGTGGCGCGCATCTTCTTTGTCAAACAATGTAAGTTGTTGGGCGTTTTTGGGTATAATTCCCGTAACCATCACGCCCGCTTTTTTGTATT
>CATIMP010000160.1 GCA_949528465.1 Bacteroidota bacterium
ATCTGTATTTGGGAAAATCCAAATGACGCTACAACATCCATTGTGGTGGCTACAGATAAAAAATATGGGCTAATCACCTACAATCTACAAGGCAAAAAACTACACCAATATCCAGTAGGCAGAACGAATAATGTAGCGCATTTTGTCGCTAACGATATACTCAAAAACGACTTGCCACTGATTTGCGCCTCAAACAGAACAAAAGAAACCATAACCTTTGCGTTTCTAAATCCTGATGGTTCTCTTACTGAAATTCAAGATATTGAAGTACCACTTAAAGAAGTGTATGGCATTACGACTTACCTTGACGAGCAGCCTTATATAATTGTAAGCACCAAGAAGGGAAAGGTTTGGCAATATCAAGTTGGACTACAAGGCAAAAAAGTACGTATAGCATTGGTCCGTAAGCTAAAATTTGGTAAAACCGTGGAAGGACTTGTAGTCGATCCAATGAATAAAAAATTATATGTCGCTGAGGAGGAAAGAGGTCTTTGGCAGTTAAACGCTTTGCCTTGGCAAGCGGATGAAAAAACCATGATTTTAAAGGTAGATAAAGAGAAACTAAAACCCGATTTTGAAGGACTTGCACTTCGTGAAAATGAAGATGGAAGCGGCTGGATTATCATGTCTGTGCAAGGATCAAATGCCTATGCGTTTATTGATAGACAACATCTGAAATTAAAAAATATCATTCAAATAAAAGACGGGGTTGTAGATGGAGTTCAAGAAACCGACGGACTTGAAGTTTCTAGCCTGAAAACGCCAACATTTCCAAATGGACTACTCATTGTGCAAGACGGCGAAAACGGTAACGAACCGCAAAATTTTAAATACATAAATTGGTCAAATATTCAACCGCACTTAATTCCATGAGAATACCATTTGCTTTTTTCGTTTTTGTAGCGTTGACAGGTTGCGAATCTGGAAACAGTTCTGAAAACGATGAACGTACAGAAATGAGTATAGAAAGATACAATCTACCTGAAATTCTGGAAGAAACTTCAGGACTTGCGATGCGCAACGATACACTCTGGACGCTTAATGATTCAGGAAATGAAGCCGCGCTATACGCCATTAGCACCAAAGGAAAACTCCTCGAAAAAAGAGCAACTAACAAAACAAATATTGACTGGGAAGACATGACAATTGTCAACGGGAATATGATTGTTGCCGATATGGGAAATAACTTTGGAACCCGAAAAAATCTATATCTATTGGAAGTGGGCTTAAGTAATGGAGGTGCTGCTATTTTAGATTCCATTCCCTTTCATTATACAGAACAAGATAATTTTGGTTTCCAACAAGCAACACTTTTTGACGCTGAAGGCATTGTTTATGTAGAAGATAAAATAGTGGTTTTTACCAAGAATAGGAGTACGCTTACTTCTGAAGTTTATGCAATTCCAACAATGGGAGGAGCTGCAACAAAAATGGGGTCTTTACCTGTCGGGTCACTAATCACCGGAGCAGATTACCATCAAGAAAGTAAAACATTGGCACTAACAGGGTATCAAAAAGACGAAAACCAACATCTATATGTCATCAATAATTTTTCTTTATCTGCCATAGCCGATGCGAAAATCAAGCAATATGACCTTGATTTTAATGGTGCACAAATTGAGGCCGTTTCTATAATCGACGGAAAAACGTTTTGGATTACGTCTGAAAAAACACGCAAATACGCTGCGTTTTTGGCTAAGATTTCTATTCCTTAAATGTAATCGCGCTTCATCTGAAGATGATTATCTTAGACAAAAAATAAAGCTATGCCTAAGATCGTTGCCTTTGGTGCAAGTTCAAGCCTAAATTCTATCAATAAAAAGTTGGCACATTTTGCTGCGCAAAACGTTCCCAACGCAACCGTCAATCTATTAGATTTAAATGATTTTGAGATGCCTTTATACAGCACAGATCGTGAGAAAGAAGGCATCCCACAAAAAGCGCACGACTTTAAAGCTGCCCTAAAAGCAGCCGATGGTATCGTCATTTCATTTGCCGAACATAACGGTGCTTATACCACAGCTTTTAAAAATATATTTGATTGGATTTCTAGATTAGAGAAGCCTATTTGGTGTGGTAAACCCATGTTTTTACTCTCCACCTCAACAGGTGCCCGTGG
>CATIMP010000161.1 GCA_949528465.1 Bacteroidota bacterium
TCATCAAGAATTTTTTCACTTGCAAGTGAAAACACTAAACGATCTTTATCGTTTTTAAGAATTGCGTTTTGAACGGTAAAATCTTGAACAGTACCATTTAAATCTCCACTAAAATCAATCGTGCCAAGCGTCCAATTAGGAAACATACTTTTTAAGTCCTCCTCACCGAGATTAGCCTTTTTAATTTTAATATCAAGATTTACTAATTCTGTGAAGCGCTTTAAACCCTTTTTGGGAAACTGTAAAACGATATCGGTTTCAATAGTACTTGATGGAGTTTGAATAGATGCATTGTTAAGATTCATCTGTCCTGTTGATAACATATAATTACCCGATAACGATGTCAACTGCGTATTTTCCCAACTTGTTTGGGTGTCCAATTGATTGATTTCTGCCTTAATGACGCCGCCAACAATACTAAAATCCTTAATATCAGCATTCATTTGAGTAAACTGTAATGGCGGAACACCTGCATTATTTTCGTTCTGAATACGTAATCCTGCCTTTGTTAATTGAATGTTAGAAACGTAAAATGATGTGTTTGGATTTTTTTGTTTTTCGGAATCAAATCGATTGAAAAATATATCAATATTGGATTCCTCATCGCCATTGTAAGTTGTGATATTACAGCTTACATCTCGAAGAAAAATAGCACCTAAATTGTTGTCGCCTTGTAACACTGCACCAAGTCTAAGGGCGCTAGTTCGGGCATATCCAACATAGAGAAGTGTATCTTGTTTATGATCGGTAGCCAAAACATTTTCGAGTGTGGCATAACCAAACGGAGAGATGTGAATGTTATTTATGGTGAGTTTAGTGCCAAAACGCTCATATAAGCTTGCTGTAACCCGTTGCCCCAAATACGTTTGTGTTGCTGGTAATAAAAGAGCAACTGCAAAAAAAACAAAAACCAAAATCATAATTCCAAGAACACGTAGAATTTTACGATTAAATTTAGGTTTATGCTTCAATGTCTTAGTTTTGTATTTATATTTTAATTTGTGGCAACAATCATACTTGGAATTGAAACCTCTTGCGACGACACTGCTGCAGCCGTGCTTGTTGATGGCAAATTACGTGCCAACATCGTATCGCAACAGTTAGAGCATCAAACACATGGGGGCGTGATTCCTGAATTGGCTTCGCGCGCACATGTACAACGCATCATCCCTGTTGTGGAAGCAGCACTGTCCAAAGCAAATATCGATAAAAAAGACCTAACTGCGATTGCCTACACACAAGGTCCCGGACTTTTAGGGTCATTGCTGGTTGGAAATGCATTTGCAAAGTCATTATCACTTGCACTTGATATACCACTTATTGCGGTACATCACATGCAAGCACATTTGTTGGTACACTTTATTGATGATGATTTCCCAACACCAAACTTTCCTTTTTTGGGACTTACTGTTTCTGGCGGGCATACCCAACTTGTGCAAGTAGACGGCGCAACTTCTTTTACTGTTTTGGGTGAAACCAAAGACGATGCCGCTGGTGAAGCCTTTGACAAAACAGGTAAAATGTTAGGTCTACAGTATCCTGCCGGTCCCATTATGGATAAATTTGCGCAAAAAGGAACTGCAAGGTTTAGTTTTGGAAAGCCATCTGTTGTAGGATTACATTTTAGCTTTAGCGGACTCAAAACAAGTGTGCTTTATTTTCTACGTGAACAACAAGACAACGATCCAAAATTTATTGAAAATAACCTCTTTGATTTATGCGCGTCTATACAAAAAGCGATTGTTGACATACTAGTAGAAAAAGTAGCGAAAGCACTGACAGAAACAGGACTCAAGCAATTGGTATTGGGTGGCGGCGTATCAGCAAATAGCGGACTGCGAAAGGCACTTGAAAATACAAATTCGCATGTTTTTTTACCACCACTCCCCTACACAACTGATAATGCAGCCATGATAGCCATGGCAGGGTTTTTAAAGTTTCAAGAAAATGATATAGACGTACTCAGTAGCGAACCTAAAGCAAGAATGTCTCTCTGATGCAGCAATTTTTCACTCCTACTATTTCCACAAATGACACAAGCTATGCTTTTGATGAGCAAGAAAGCAAGCATATTGCCAGAGTACTTCGGAAAGTTACTGGAGAAAAAATTCGATTAACAAACGGAAAAGGAGATTTATTTTGGGGCACCCTTGAAGTACTCAGTCCGAAAAAGTGTACAGTAACGATATCCAAATGTGAACATTTTGCGCAACCAAATGTAAAAATTCATATGGCAGTAGCACCAACCAAAAACATGGATCGGTTTGAATGGTTTTTGGAAAAAGCCACCGAGCTTGGCGTACACAGAATTACTCCCATTCTTTGCAAAA
>CATIMP010000162.1 GCA_949528465.1 Bacteroidota bacterium
AGTTTTGCTTCTATTGGCGAGTCTGCCGTTTACGGTTTTGGCTCTGGAATTGGTTGGCTGTTGGCTATTTTAGCCATTGCTGCTATTCGTGAAAAAATCGCCTATTCAAACGTTCCTGCTCCCTTACGTGGATTGGGCATTACGTTTATTATTACAGGCCTTATGGCTATCGGATTTATGAGTTTTATGGGAATCAAATTATAATAACCCTATGGATAGTACAGTAATTATTGCAAGTATCGTTGTTTTTTTAACCATTACATTTTTGTTGGTGGGTATGCTGTTAGGCGTAAAAGCTCGTTTGATGCCATCAGGACCAGTAAAGCTTTTTATTAACGGCGAAAAAGACGTGGAGGTTTCATCGGGAAGTACGTTACTTTCTACCCTTGGTGACAACAAAATATTTTTACCTTCTGCCTGTGGTGGTGGAGGTACATGTATTCAATGTAAATGTATCGTCAAAGACGGTGGCGGTGAAATCCTTCCAACCGAAGCACCGCACTTTTCAAGAAAGGAAATTGCCGAAGGATGGCGTTTGGGATGCCAAGTCAAGGTAAAAGAAGACATGGTTATTGAAGTGCCTGAAGAAGTCTTTGGGATTAAGAAATTTGCTGCTAAAGTCGTTCGAAATTGGAATGTAGCTTCTTTTATCAAAGAGTTTGTGGTAGAGATTCCAGAAGATATGCATTACGAAGCTGGCGGATATATTCAAATTGAAGTTCCAGCTTGTGAGGTAGACTTTAAAGATATTGATATTTCTGCTCACCCAGAGGAACACCCCGAAGACGTAAACAAATTTAAATTGGAGTGGGACAAGTTTAAGCTATGGGATTTAAAAATGAAAAATCCAGAGCTTGTAGAGCGTGCATACTCTATGGCTTCTTTCCCAGCCGAGGGTAAAGAGGTGATGCTTAATGTTCGTATTGCAACACCTCCTTTTGACCGTGCTAAAAACGGTTGGGCAGATGTAAATCCTGGTGTGGCATCATCGTATATTTTCTCGCTAAAAGAAGGTGATCCCGTAACTATTTCTGGACCTTATGGCGAGTTCTTTATCAATCACTCTGAAGCTGAAATGCTTTATGTGGGTGGAGGTGCAGGTATGGCACCCATGCGTTCGCATTTGTATCACTTATTCCGCACTCTAAAAACGGGTCGTAAAGTTACGTTTTGGTATGGTGGTCGTTCTAAGCGTGAATTGTTCTATACCGAGCATTTCCGTGCGTTAGAGCGTGACTTTCCTAACTTTAAGTTTTACGTGGCCTTATCTGAGCCTTCTGAGGAAGATAACTGGAAAGTAAAAGATGGTCTTGATGGTGAAGGCGATGGTTTTATAGGATTTGTACACCAAGTGGTAATCGACAATTACTTAAACGATCACGAGTCACCCGAAGATATTGAAGTGTATTTCTGTGGACCTCCACTGATGAATCAAGCCGTTGAAAAAATGGCAGAGGACTTTGGTGTCCCAGACGAAAATGTTCGTTTCGACGACTTCGGCGGATAACAAATAAGAGGCTTCGGCCTCTTTTTTTATGCTAACTTTGTATTATGCATTTGCTTACAGAAGACGAACTACATCAATTGGCAATGACTACTGTTGGTAAGTCGTTAGAAGCTGATGGCTACGAATTCCTGGCTGTCAATAGTGCACCTAAAAAAGACCCTCAGTTTGTTTGTACAAAAGACAAAGTCTTGCACTTTGTTGTAGTGCGCCATGTGCGTTATCCAACGAATCCAAAAGATTACGACAGCAACTTAATGCAAGAGGTAAAAGAGCATGCTTTAAAATTTAAAGCAAAAACCTATTTTGCGGGTGTTGGTTTTGCGCATGCCACAGACTATGATAAACCGCTTGATAAAAATGAACCTTATGCGATTAATTACAATGGGTTACAAGAAATTTAGCTTTCTTGCTTTTGCTGTTATTTTTGGAGCATGCCAAAATGAAATAAAAGTGCAGCGCGCACAAGGTGATGCGCTTGGCACAACCTATTCAATTTTATATGCCGATACAAAAGCAAATGAAAGCGTTTTAGATTCTATTGACGCGATATTTCTGCGTATGAATCAGTCCATGTCAACATATTGGCCAAATTCTATTATTTCAAAAATTAACCGCGGTGAAGCAGTTGTTGCAGATGCTGACTTCAAAAATGTTTTTCGTGCTTCTAAATTAGTGTGGCAACAAACCAACGGCTACTTTGACCCAACCGTTGGCGCATTGGTAAATGCCTATGGTTTTGGTCCAGAAAAGCCACTTGCTGAAATTGATGCTAAAACGGTAGATAGCTTGCTTAATATAACAGGATTTCAACGCGTTTCTTTGGAAGAAAATGGTACTGTCAGCAAGGAAAACAAAAACATATATTTTGATTTTAATGCTATTGCAAAAGGCTATACGGTAGATGCGCTTGCAACCATGCTTACTTCGTTGGGCTATGAAAATTATCTAGTGGAAGTCGGGGGTGAGTTGTTTGCAGCTGGCATAAACCCTGATAAAGAAATTCCGTGGCGTGTTGCTATTGATCATCCAGAGCAGCGAGAAACACGAGCGTTTATTGCTACACTTCCATTACAAAACCAAGGGCTGGCATCTTCTGGGAATTACCGAAAATTCCGCACCGATGAAGCGGGAAATAGCTTTGTGCACACCGTAAATCCAATAACGGGGAAATCGATAAAAAGTAATATTCTAAGCACTTCAGTTTTGGCCTCAACCACCATGCTTGCCGATGCCTATGCCACGGCCCTTATGGCAATGCCCTTTGAAAAGGGAAAAATATTGATTGAAACTTTGAATGATATTGAAGCTGCTTGGGTGTTGGCAATAAATGATAGCGTACAAGTTATTACTACCCCTAATTTTACTTTTGAGCTTGAGTAGGTTTAACACAGAGCGGAATATATTCCATTTTTACTACTGCATAGCGTTTACGTTCCTCTTTTGTTAGCGTTTTTCCATATTGTAATTCATTTACCCGAAAGCCAATAGTGCGTAGTTTCTCGAAATAGTCCAAGCCGTAAATTCTAACATGATCATATTGACCAAAAATTTTGGTGCGAGTCGCTTTGTCGGTGATGCTATTATCTTGAAAAGTAGTATCGCGTTTAGGGTCTAAAGGAACTTGAAGTAGCGCTTTTCCGCCGGGTTTTAACACGCGATACAATTCCTGCATCGCTTTGGTGTCGTTGGGAATATGTTCAAGTACGTGATTGCATAAAACCCAATCAAAACTATTATCATCAAAAGGTAATACACAAATATCGGCTTTGATATCAGCAAGCGGTGATTCTAAATCACAGCTGATATAATCCAAATGTGGCACCTTTTTTAATCGAGAGATAAACGCTTTTTCGGGTGCCATATGCAATACTTTACTAGCTGTTTGGAAAAAGTCGGTTTCGTTTTTTAAGTACAGCCAAATTAGGCGATGCCGCTCCAACGAGAGCGTGCCAGGGCTAAGTACGTTCGGGCGAATTTTAACATATCCGTAAGGCAAAAATTTCCGATACGATTTACCATTAATAGGGTCGGTAAATGTATTTCCGCGATACCATAAATCTAAAACGGGCAATAATACATTTGCGAGCCGTTGTAAAACAGTTCTAGGGAAAAGTCCAAGGATAAGCTTAGCTAAAGCCTTCATACGGGTAATGGAACGACCCTAAAAGCATCTTCTTCATCAGATGAAATGCCCAATGCATCGTAAATATATTTAAAAGTAGAGAGCAACTCTGGCTTTCCGTCAATAATGGCAACATTATGCTCAAAGTGTGCGCTTGGCGCACCGTCTGCGGTAAGGATTGTCCAGCCGTCTTGTAATTGTTTGATGCGGTGTGTTCCTTGGTTTATCATGGGTTCGATAGCGACTACCATACCTTCCAAAAAGCTTTTGCCTCTGCCGCGTTTGCCGTAATTGGGCATTTCGGGTTTTTCGTGCATGGTGGTTCCCAATCCGTGTCCTACTAATTCGCGCACAACGCCATACCCAAACTGCTCTACATATTGCTGAATCGCAAAGCCCACATCGCCAACACGATTTCCTATTCGGAATGCCTCTATTCCTTTGTAGAGTGAAGTCTTCGTTCTATCCAAAAGTTTCTTTGTTCCCGAATCAATTTCACCTACTTCAAAGGTGTAGGCATGATCGCCATAATAGCCATTTTGGAGTACGCCACAATCAATGGAAATGATGTCACCTTCTTGCAAAGGCGTATTGTTTGGAATGCCGTGTACTACTTGTTCGTTTGGGCTCATACACAACGTATTTGGAAAATCATAAAGCCCTAAAAAACCTGGAATCGCATCGTGGTCGCGAATAAAGGTTTCTGCTTTTTTGTCGAGTTCCAATGTTGTAACACCAGGTTTGATTTCAGATGCTAACATGCCAAGGGTTTTGGAAACCAACAACGCACTGCTGCGAATCAATTCAATTTCTTCGGCGGTTTTTTGTAACGTCATTAGTCTTAATACATGTTTTTGAGTGCTATTCTGCTAAGAAAGGCAAAAATAAAAATGGCTGGCGTTCTCATGGAGAATGCTTTATCAAGCTAAAGTAATGATTTTGCTGTCATGGCAGCAGGCTGCGCTACTCCCATAAGTTCCAGTACCGTTGGTGCAACGTCGCAAAGCGCCCCTTTGTTGATGCTTTTCGCGTCGTTGTCAATCAAATAAACCGGTACCAAATTGGTAGTGTGTGCGGTATTTGGACTCCCATCTGGGTTAATCATCGTATCGCAATTTCCGTGGTCTGCAATGATTATTACCGAGTATTCTCCTTCTTTAGCTGCCGCAACCACATCTGCCGTACAGGCATCAACTGTCTCACAGGCTTTTATGGCAGCTGCCATGTCGCCTGTGTGACCAACCATGTCTGGATTAGCAAAATTCAAACACACAAAATCAGCTGATTTGTCTTTAAGTTTTGGTACAATAGCATCTCGAATATCAAATGCGCTCATTTCGGGTTGCAAGTCGTATGTCGCTACTTTTGGTGATGGACATAAAAGACGTTCTTCGCCATCAAAAGGTTCTTCACGCCCTCCGTTAAAGAAAAAGGTAACGTGTGGATATTTTTCTGTTTCCGCAATACGGATTTGTGTTTTACCCGCATTGGCAAGCACTTCGCCCAGTGTTTCCTGGATGTTTTCCTTGTCGTATACAACATGCACGTTCTGAAACGATTCGTCGTAGTTGGTTAGCGTAACATAGTGCAACGCAAGTGGCTCCATATTGTGCTCTGGAAAAGCTTTTTGGCTTAATGCCTGTGTGAGTTGGCGTCCGCGATCGGTACGGAAATTAAAGAAGATAACCACGTCATCTGCCTTAATGCGCCCCGCCTCGATATCTCCATTTTCGGGAAGTGTAATCGGTTCAATAAATTCGTCTGTTGTACCCGCATCATAATTGGATTGCATGATTTCGGCAAGATTGGTTGTTTGCGTTCCTGTACCGTGAACGAGCACATCATACGCTTTTTTGATGCGTTCCCAACGTTGGTCTCTGTCCATGGCGAAATAACGTCCTACCACACTTGCCAAATGCGCATTTCTTGTGGCACACATTTCCTGTACGCGCGTCAAAAATCCCAATCCTGATTTGGGATCTACATCACGGCCGTCGGTAAAGGCATGCACATAGCTTTTGGGTACTTCCGCTTCTTGTGCTGCGTTTAACAAGCCTTCAATATGATTGATGTGTGCGTGTACACCACCATCAGAAACCAAACCTACAAAATGAACGGCTTTGTCATTTGCTTTGGCGTATGCAAAGGCATCTTTGAGAACCCCTTCGTCTTTGAGTGTGTTTTGCTCCACCGCCATATTGATTTTCGCCAAATCTTGATACACCACCCTGCCAGCACCCAAATTTACGTGTCCTACTTCGCTATTGCCCATTTGTCCTTCGGGAAGTCCAACGTGCATGCCGTCTGTGTGAAGTACATTGTGCACGGCATCTTGGCTTAGGCTATCTACAAAAGGGGTTTTGGCTTGTGCCACTGCCGAAACTGCGGGGTCAGGAGAGATTCCCCAACCGTCTAAAATCATTAAAAGAACACGTTTATGCATAGGTCTAAATTGTGGTGCAAATATAATCTAAACTAGATTAAATTAGTATGAACTATTCCTCCAACAACACTTTGTTTATCCCTATTGCAAAACACCCCTCTACTGCGCGCCTGTGTAGCCGCCAGACAGGTCTGCGACGCATGCCATTTTAAGAAAGTTATGTTACACGTAACAGATGCGCTCCAGTAATTTAAACAGGAATCTACTCTTTATTTCTAAAATAAGCCTCCATATAATTGGCGGTATTTAAATACTCTTTTTGGAGGCTGCGTAAAAAACTGAGGTTAGCATTACGCTTGTCGTATGCTGGGGCAAGGGCATCTTGTCCGTTTAAGTCAGTAAGTGTGATGATGATAAACCATTTTTCATTTCGAGTGGTATAAAAACTATTGAAAAAACCTGGAACTCCGCCATCTTCCCCTGAAAGTGCAGCGTCAATTATGATAGGTATAAAATTCAAAGTGCTTGTGGTTCGTCTGCGCTCATACATGTTCATGATAAGCGGCTTCTTATCAATCCAGAGAGGAATTTTACGATCAATGCCCGGCAACTCATATTTAGTGTTGATAAATTCAAAAAACTCATCGACTTCTTTGGGGTCTTCAAAAATAAACCCATAACGCTTGGGTAAAT
>CATIMP010000163.1 GCA_949528465.1 Bacteroidota bacterium
CCTGTTGTTCCACCAAGATACAGCGCAGATGAGCTTCTGGGTATTGTACCTGCAAACCTAAAACGTGCCATTGACATCAGAGAGGTTATTGTACGCATTGTCGATAATTCTGAGTTTACCGAATTTAAAACCAACTACGGCATTACCATGGTGTGCTGTTGGGCAAATATTGATGGATATCCTATAGCAATTATTGCCAACAACGGCGTCATTTTTGCCGAGGCTGCACAAAAAGCAACGCAGTTTATCCAACTGGCAAATAAGTCCAATACACCTTTACTATTTGTTCACAATACCACCGGCTTTATGGTAGGCAAACAGTATGAACAAAAAGGAATGATTAACAGCGGTGCGCAGCTTATTCATGCGGTTTCTGGCAGTACGGTTCCACATATTAGTTTGCTGATTGGAAATTCATACGGCGCTGGGAATTACGCCATGTGCGGACGTTCGTTCCAACCCAGATTCTTGTTTTCGTATCCAAATGTGCAATCTGGTGTTATGGGTGCAGAGCAAATTTCAGGAGTGATGGAAATTGTCAAACGGCAGTCGGCAGCGTCATTAAATAAAGCCGTTGATGAAAAGCAATTAAAGATAGAAAAAGATGCCATGTTCCAAGATGCGCAACAAAAAGCAAGTGTGTGGCACGCCACTTCTGAACTTTGGGACGACGGCGTTATTGATCCACGACATACACGCAAACACCTAAGCCTGTGCTTGGCAACCATAAACAATGCGCCCATTGAAGGCAGCGATGCGTTTGGGGTTTTTAGAATGTAATTACTGCAATGCTTTTTGGTATAATACCTCGTACTGAGGAACTATTTTATCAACGTCAAACTGGCAGGCATGTGCGTAAGCTTGTTGCTTGAAGGCAGTTAATTGTTCTTTGTCTGACAATAATGAAATAGCAAAGGACGCCATCGCTTCTACGTCGCCAACTTCTGTCAAATAGCCTGTTTTACCATGCATATTAACTTCGGGTAATCCTCCTTTGTTCGAAGAAATAACAGGTGTAGCAGCCACCATCGCTTCCAAAGCTGCCAAACCAAAACTCTCGGTTTGTGAAGGCAACAACATCAAATCTGAAAAACATAAAATTTTACTCACCTCGTTGGTTTTGCCATAGAAAACCACATCGTCCCAAATGTTTAGTTCACGGCAACGTGATTCTGCAGCCATTCGGTCTGGTCCATCGCCTACCATCATCAATTTTGCAGGCATTTTCGCATGAATACGCGCAAAGGTTTCCACCACATCCATCACACGTTTTACAGGCCTAAAATTACTTACATGGGTAACAATAACCTCGTTTGATTTTGCGACAGTATCACGTTCGCAATTGATGCGGATTTTATCATAACGTGCTACATTAATAAAGTTTGGCACAACATGAATTTCTTTGTGAACTTTAAAAAAGCTAAACGTATCTTTTCGTAAATCTTTTGAAACTGCTGTAACCAACTCAGAATTATTAATGCTAAACGTTACCGCAGGTTTGTAAAATGGATGATTTCCAACAAGCGTAATATCTGATCCGTGCAGCGTGGTAATTA
>CATIMP010000164.1 GCA_949528465.1 Bacteroidota bacterium
CTGGGAAGTCTTTTGCAATTTTAGCTGCTTTGGACGTTAACACTATTGGATTTTTAAAGAAACTTCCTGCATTGCCCAATTTACTTGGGTCGGGGAGTTTAGCGCTTCGAATTCGAATTACGGCCCTTGCTACATCATCAATGGTTGGTGCTATAACACCCATTTCATCTAGAGTTTTCGAAATCCCGCCGTAATCCAAATGCAGATGATGATTTTTTTTTGTTAGTGATAAGCGCAAGGTGGTAATTACGTATTCGTCTTTTAATTCGTTCTTAAAAATAGAATCACGATACCCAAAATTGCATTCTTCTGCGTCAAATATTTTTGAATCTCCCGTTTTTCTTCCGATTCCAATAACATTATGAAACACATCGCTGAGCTCAACGCCATAGGCACCAATATTTTGAATTGGCGCGGCACCAACCAACCCTGGAATAAGGCTAAGATTTTCAATACCTCCCAAATTATTTAGGATACACCACATAACCAAATCATGCCACACCACGCCTGCGCCAGCGGATACAATAGCAGTTTGCTCGTTTTCAGCTATAATTCGAATACCTGGAATGGATATTTTTATAACAGGTCTAGATAAATCTTGCAGTAACAAAATATTGCTTCCGCCTCCTAAAATAAGGGCGTCTTTAAAACGCGGATCTTTGAGTACTTCTTGCAACGCCAAGCTTGTTGTTACTTCTGCAAACAGCGGCGCATTGACGGAAAGACCAAAAGTATTGTATTGCGCTAAGGATACCTGGTTTTTAACTTCCATGCCCTTGATTAATGTATGTGGCTAAGCCTAATTTGAGTAGTTCTAATGCTCTTTTGAGCTTATCAACATTAAGTACAAAAGCAATACGAATCATGTCTTTGCCTGTGGCATCACGCGAGAAAAATCCATTTGCTGGAGCAACCATAAGTGTTTCGTTATTGTCCGCAAAAGACTCAAGCATCCATTTGGCAAAATGATCGCTATCTGAAACAGGAAGACGTACCAAACAGTAAAATGCACCTTTGGGTTGTGCCACTTCAACTCCCTCAATAGCATTGAGGCATTCCATAGCTGTTTCTCTTCGTTTATAATATTCCGCAACGGCATTTGTTAGGTATTGTTGCGGCTCATCGAGTGCAGCTTCACAGGCGTGTAGTGCAATTGTTGGTGGACAAAGTCTAGATTGTGCAAATTTTAATGCAGCATGCGTAATTTCTTTGTTTTTGGTAATCAAACAACCAATACGCGCGCCGCACATGCTATACCTTTTAGACATTGAATCTATCAAGATTGCATGTTGTTCAAGACCGTCAAATTGTAGTACTGAGGTGTGTTCGTTACCATCGTAAATAAACTCCCTGTAGACTTCGTCAACAATGAAAAAGATATCGTGTTTCAGCGCTAATTGTGCCAGTGCAGAAAGTTCTGATTTGGTATACACATATCCCGAGGGATTGTTTGGATTACAGATAAAAAGTGCTCGTGTTTTTGACGTAATCGCAGCTTCAATTTTTTCTATTGAAGGCAAAGCAAATTGACTTTCAAAATCAGAAGGAATGCCAATGACATTTACGCCACAAGCAGCGGCAAAGGTTCCATAGTTGGCATAAAAAGGTTCTGGAATAATGAGTTCATCTCCTTCATTTGTAATGCAATCAAGCGCCATAATAATAGCCTCACTAGCCCCAGTAGTAACTAAAATATCTTCTGCATCAACATTAATATCGTGTTGTTTGTAGTACGTGACTAATTTTTCACGAAAAGAACGAGTTCCCTCAGAGGGGCCATATGCAATTACACTTTCATTGTAAGATTTTATGGCTTGCAATGCACTATTTGGACTCGCCAAGTCGGGCTGTCCTATATTAAGGTAATATATTTCCACGCCTCGTTCATTAGCTAAAGTAGCTTGACGCGCAAGTTTACGAATAGGTGAGGTGGGTAAGTTGGCTCCTTTTCGCGAAATATTAGGCATTGGTTTATGATTTGCCTGCAAAGATGCAAAAAAATGAGCGTGTTTGTTTAGGTTTTATTCCTCAGGCTCTTGGACTTCCCCTTTAATTTTAAGGGCTACCATTGCATTTGAAGCGTTTGAAGCTACCGTAATCGTCTTACGAATTGGTCCAATTCGATTCGTGTCATACTTTACTTCAATTACATCAGATGCACCAGGTGCAATAGCACCAGACGGTTTTTTGGGTATGGTACACCCACATGAGGAGCGTACTTGTGTGATTTCCAAATCTGCAGTTCCTGTATTGGTAAATTTAAACTGGCGAACGCCATCATCTCCTTTGTTTATGGTGCCGTAATCTACAACTAATGAATCAAAAGTGATGGTTGCAACTTCCTGTGCAACAGCAACATGGCTAAAAATAACAAGTATAATAGAGAGAAATGCCCTTTTCATGTCTTTAAATTTGGTTTTACTAAATTACACATTCTGATGGATTGAGCAAAATTAGGTCTTTCAATTTCACCATTCGATGCCTACATTTGCGCTTATTAACGCAGCTCATATGTCCATTCCTTCTAAATTTACACCTTCTGCAGTAGAGCAAAAATGGTACGATTACTGGACAAAACACGATTATTTTCACTCTACACCAGACGCGCGTAAACCTTACACCATCGTTATTCCACCACCAAATGTGACAGGAATATTACATATGGGGCACTTGATGAACAATACCTTACAAGATGTGCTTATTCGAAGAGCGCGAATGCGTGGGTACAACGCTTGTTGGGTACCAGGGACAGATCATGCTTCTATTGCCACTGAAGCAAAAGTGGTAAATAAACTCAAAAACGAAGGCATTAACAAAGCCGAAATTGGCAGAGAAGCTTTTTTGGAACACGCATGGGACTGGACCCACGAACACGGTGGTATTATTTTGGAACAATTAAAAAAATTAGGGTGCTCATGTGACTGGGAGCGCACCAAATTTACCCTCGATGCAGACATGTCAAAATCTGTAATTAAAGTTTTTATTGACTTGTATGAAAAAGGGCTAATTTATCGTGGTTATCGCATGGTTAATTGGGATCCTGAAGCCCAAACCACACTCTCTGACGAAGAAGTTATTCACGAAGAACGACAAGGTAATTTATATCACATTGCATATGCCATTGAAGGAAGCGATGAAAAAGTAGTGATTGCAACTACCAGACCCGAGACACTTTTTGGCGATTCGGCTGTTGCTGTTCACCCTGATGACGAGCGCTATTCGTCATTACACGGAAAGAAAGCCATCGTTCCAATTGTGAATCGCTCGGTGCCCATTATTACAGATGACTATGTGAGTTTGGAGCTGGGAACGGGTTGCTTAAAAGTTACTCCTGCCCACGACGAAAACGATAAGGTCTTGGGGGACAAATACACCTTGGAATTTATTGACATTTTTAATCCCAACGGCACGCTAAATCATCAAGGGCTTCATTACAATGGGCAAGACCGATTTGCAGTACGCAAAGCTGTTGTTAAAGAGCTTGAGGCAAACGGAAGTTTGGTAAAAATCACACCACATACGCATAAAGTAGGCACTTCAGAACGGACAAAAGCAGTAGTAGAACCACGTCTTTCAGATCAGTGGTTTTTACGGATGGAGGACTTGGCAAAACCTGCTATTGATGCCGTTGAAAATGATGATGTACAGCTTGTTCCTAAAAAGTTTATCAATACGTACCGGCATTGGATGAATAATATTCGTGACTGGAATATTTCGCGACAATTGTGGTGGGGACATCAAATTCCCGCCTATTATTATGGAAATAATAAGGAAAATGTAGTAGTAGCAGATTCCAAACAAAAAGCACTTGAAATCGCGCGTAAAAAGAGTGGAAACGACGCCTTAACTTTGAGCGATTTAACACAAGATGAAGACGTACTCGATACATGGTTTTCGTCGTGGCTATGGCCGATTTCGGTATTTAATGGTGTCTTAGAACCTGAAAATGAAGAGGTTAACTACTACTATCCAACACAAGAATTGGTAACAGGTCCTGATATTTTATTTTTTTGGGTTGCACGTATGATTATGTCAGGCTATGCGTTACGTGGCGAAAAACCTTTTTCTCACGTGTATTTGACAGGGCTTGTACGTGACGGTCAAGGTAGAAAAATGTCGAAACAGCTAGGAAATTCTCCCGATGCCATTAAACTTATGGATACTTATGGTGCAGACGGTGTTCGAGTTGGATTGCTCTTAAGTGCAGCAGCAGGAAATGATTTGTTATTTGACGAAAACCTTTGTCAACAAGGGAAAAATTTCGCCAACAAAATTTGGAATGCTTTCCGCTTAGTACAAAGTTGGAATGTAGATGAAAATCTTTCCGCTTGTAAAACAGCAGCAGTTGGTTTGGATTGGTATACAGCGAAGTTCCAACAAACACTAGCTACTATTGACGATCACTTTAGCAAATATCGAATTTCGGATGCCTTGATGTCAACCTATAAACTGATTTGGGACGATTTTTGTTCGTGGTTATTGGAGATTGTGAAGCCTGCTTACGGTGCAAGTATTGATGCAGAAACCTATCAAAAAGTCTGTGTGCTTTTTGAAGATAATTTAAGATTATTGCATCCATTTATGCCTTTCTTGTCAGAAGAATTATGGCATGCATTTAGTCCTCGTGCAAAAGATGAAGCGCTTATTGTTTCTTCTTGGCCAGAACAGCACGCTATTAACACTGATATATTGCAACAGTTTGATCATACATCAGAGTTGATTTCGCAATTGCGTACCATTCGTAAAAAACAAAACATCGCATTTAAGGAACCTTTACAAGTGACAGAAACATCTAAAGATCAAATTTCCTTACGACCAATTGTTGTAAAATTGGTAAACGTTTCAACTTGGGAACAGATTGCTACTGCTCCCGAACAAGCGCTTTCATTTCGAGTAAATGCACATGAATACTTTGTTCCGGTGGCAGCATCTAATCTGGAGGAGGAACGCAGTAAAATTGAGGAAGAGCTTGGTTATCAAGAAGGATTTTTAAAATCGGTACAGAAAAAACTTTCCAACGAACGTTTTGTGGCAAATGCACCTTCCCAAGTAGTTGATTTAGAACGCAAAAAAGCGGCCGGCGCAGAAGAAAAAATTGCGGCACTCAAATCCCGATTGGATTCGCTTTAGTTAACTTGATCTGAAATTAGCGTAACGCCACCTTTTACTTTTTGTCCAATTTGGACTTGAACAGCTGTGTTTAGCGGTAAAAACACATCAACGCGTGATCCAAATTTGATAAATCCAGCATCAGTGCCTTGAACGGCATCGTCGTTTACTTTAGCATAATTTACAATACGACGCGCTACCGCGCCCGCAATTTGTCTATAGAGCACATCTCCAAAGACAGGATTGTTGACCACAATAGTAGTGCGTTCGTTAAGCGTAGAAGATTTTGGATGCCATGCTACTAAATA
>CATIMP010000165.1 GCA_949528465.1 Bacteroidota bacterium
CAAATGGGCTCTATAAAAAACCTACAAAGTAAGATTCCCCAAGGTTGCTTATAACTTAAAATTTTAGTGACGCTTAAGCTTTTCGCATTTTCATCAATTACGATATTATTTTCTATGCGATCGTTCAGAAGCAACTCCTTTTCTTTATCTGTAATCCAAGGATGGGTTTCAGGTTTAGATTTATTAATCAATAGCCAAGGAAGCACCCAAATAAGCCCCAATCCACCTAATATGATATACGTTGATTTCCAACCAAACTGAGCATATAGGTATACAATAATGATAGGTGCTACAACATTCCCAATGGAAGCTCCAGCATTAAAAATTCCTTGCGCTAGTGCGCGCTGCTTCACAGGAAACCACTCTCCATTACTTTTAACAGCACCTGGCCACAGACCTGCTTCACCAAGTCCAAGAAGACCACGAACTAAAGAAAGCGAAATAATGCCTCTAGCAACGGCATGGGCGGCTGCCGCGACAGACCAAACAACAATAGACAATACAAAGCCAATCCGGGTACCAATTTTATCGTAGAGCCTGCCTGATAAAAACTTACTCGCAGCGTAAGTCAGCATAAAGACATTCAGCATAAGAGCGTAATCTGCGTTGTCCATGCCCAAATCTTTCCCCATTTCAGGCCAGAGCAATGCAAAAGCAGTTCTATCAATATAATTTATTACGGTTGCAATAAAAATGAGGCCTATTACCCACCAGCGTAATCCTTTTAATTTCATATCGGTATGTTGTTCTGAGAAAAAAAGCAATAAACCAGCAATGTGCGTTGCTTAATCAGTTTATATTTTATTAATCTCAATTATTAAATTCATTTATGTTTCGTAACAATACTGATACAAAACGCTAAAATGGTCTTTCATTTTTACTTCGGCAAGTTCAGGCCTTTTGGTCCGAATTGCTTTCACTACTTCTTCGTGCTCTTCAATAGCGCTAATGGCAGTATTGTTTTTACACACGTGGTATTTTTCAAAATTTGTAATAATCTGTGGCGTAATCGACAACATTAATCGTTGAAGTGACGCGTTGTGACTGGCTTTAGCAATTGCTAAATGAAACAGCAAATCTTCAGCTACAGAATCCTCACCAGCAAGGGTTTTAGTACGGTAATTAAGTTGTGCTTGCTCAATTTCAGCCATGTCTTCTTCTGTATGACGTGCTGCTGCAAACTTTACAATCTTTAATTCTAGGAAAATTCGTGTTTCAACCAACGATTTAAAATCAGGAGTAGGAAGCGTTAAAATCTGATCGATCATACCATTTAAGGCTGTTCGTTCTAAGTCAGAAACAAACGTTCCGCTCTGCGGCATTGATTTTAATAAACCGTATTGCTCCAGTTTTTGAATGGCATTTCGGATACTTCCTCTTGTAACATTTAGCTTTTCAGCAAGCAAACGCTCAGAAGGTAGCTTCTCACCAGGCTCAAAATTTTTAGCATTTATTAAATCCCTGATTTCAGAAATTATAAACTTCTCCTTGGAAGCCAAGCCGTTCATTCCTTTGATGTCTTCTGTTCTCATGACCAGATTGGTTAACCAGTTATTCTCCTGTAAAATTAATCATTTTTATGGTATAAAAAAACAAATTAATGTGTTACTTCCAGTGTATAATATTTTACACGTGAAAAAGCATTTGAATCCGTAGTGGTCAAATAATTTCCTGCTTTAAAATAATTTTCAAAAACGCCCCATTGTTGCATGTCATTTCCTGAATAAGAATGCGTAAATGTTTCATTTAAAGCAACTTCCATTTGTCCCTGACGGGCTTTAATCTCCAGTGTGAAGGGCTCGTATCCAACATATTCTGAAAAGGTATGGCCAGTGTCATCGCCCCAGGCATCAGTATGTAAAATATCTGGGTAGCTTGCTGACGGGTCTTTTAAAACCTTTGATTTCAGTCTTACATAGCCGTCTGTCCAGTATACTTTCATAATTGGAGGCGCATTATTGTCTTTTTGATTGATTAAATCCCGCTGATCGTCAGTCAGTCTTCCGTGAATTTGCATGACAATAACGCGGTGTGGCTTTCCAGAAGAATCGCGGGAAGTTTCATCCATTCGCAAACGTCCCTTAATCACACCTCCATCAGCAAAGGTCCAATTGTCATTGTCAGACCCAGCAACCATTTGTTCACGTAGTTCTGTTCTTGAATAACTTGAGTTTGGTGTTGAAGCCCCTGGTTTTGTAAAAAAAACAAGTGCTCCTTCAATGGAGTCATTGTACATATAGGGTTTTAAAACGTCGTTGGTTGCATAATCCAAGATTTCAGGAGGTTTTACAGATGTAGGGTTGCCAATAGGAAGTGTAACTTTCCAATGAGACAAATCGATATCTGGTAATTTTACATTTTGTGCAGATGTATCATCTCCTGAATCGTTAAATGTTACATCGTCTTGCTGAAAAAGACCATTGTTTTCTTTTTCGCAGCTGCATGCGCAAAAAAGAAAGCAAGTTATAAGGGAATAAAATAAAATGAGTTGTTTATTCATATTGATAGACTAATGCGATGCCTCTAAAGTAAAATAGCTAACCTGCGCATAAGCACCAGGGTCGCGTGTTTGTAAATAATTACCCGCTTTAAAATAATTTTCAAAAATGCCCCACTTTTCCATGTGAACACCCGTATATGTTTTAAATTCATTTTTATTGAGCGAAACAATCATTTTTCCTTTACTAACATAAACCTCAAGATAAAATTTGCGAAAGCCTACCTCTTGTTCAAAGTTAAATCCTTCATCGTCAGTCCAAGCATTTTTATCTAGCATCCGCTCATGAGAAGTGTTTATATTTTTCAATTTTTTTGTCTTAACTCGAATTTTACCTTTATCCCAATAGATTTTTAACACGGGAGGTGCATTGTTGTCCTTTTGTCCGATTAAGTCACGCTGTTCGTTCGTAAGTCGGCCATGAATTTGCATGATGATAACACGGTGATATTTCCCCGAACTATCCCTAGAAACCCTATCTACAGCCAGCTTCCCTTTTAAAACTCCCCCTTGCGCAAATGTCCAATTTACATTGTTGTCACCAGGAACCATTTGCTCGCGTAATTCAGAGCGCGAGTACTTTGAATTAGGAGTGGTTGCGTTAGTGGGCTCAGCATAAAAAACTAGTGCCCCACGAATAGAATCCGTGTACATATAGGGTTTAAGATCTTCGTTGAGCGCATAATCCATAATTTCAGGCGGTTCAACGACAACGGGTTTACCCTTAGCTTTCTCTGCTGGAACTGTTACAGACCAATTTGAAAGATCAATTTTGGGCAGCTTACTTTTTTTCTTGCGCTTCTTCCTTGACTTTTTCTTTTCAGTTTTTTCTTTTGAATCCAAAACGCCACCATTCACTATTTGGCTGGTGGCGTTTGTTGTACAAAAGCAAACTAAAATAACAATGAATAATAATGTTCGTATTTTTTTAGCTATAAACAAAGTCTTAATGTATTATGGAGCAGGAAGTACTTTTACGTTATCGATATAGGCATCCTTCGGAGTAACTGCGTAAAACATCACAGCTACTTCTCCAGAATCACCAGTTGTGAAAGGAAGTGATACAAATGTACCTACATCTCCAGCTGTGCTTGAAAATTTACCTTCAGCTATTTTTCCAACATGAGCAGCCAGATTATTTGAATGCAGCTCGTCTGCAGCCTTAGCTCCATCTACGTAATATCCGTCCATAACAAGACCCACTAATCTTCTACCTCCAATGGGATCATCTCCGCTATCGTCTTTGATGGCGTATTGATACTCCAACACATAATCGGTATTTGGACTCAAAAGAAGTTCTTGATAAGCGTATCTAGAAGCTGAGCTTCTTAAGGCTCCACCAGATTGGCTAGAGCTCCATTTAGCACCACCAGTTTTACCACCTGTATCAACTCCATCATAATCTAGGTCGGATCCGTCTGATGATGATCCAAAGGGGTTTGTAGTCCCATCAGTAAATATTGGGAATTTCCACATCTCCTGCTTATCATTAAAATCACCATTCAAGATCATATTACCTGTTGGCTTACTAAGGAAAACATTATCGACATGTATCGTTCCATGGTCGTTTGCTGTTCCTCCTGTTCCCACTTCAAATACAATTTTGTCGATGGCTGTTACTGCTGAAGAAAAGTCAGAAGCTAAATCAAAACTAAAAGTAGTCCACTCACTGTCTGTAAGTGAAAGGCCATCGAGCTCGTATGCCGTACTACCACTGTGTAATGATACCTTTAACACATCTACTCCTGAAGCAAATTCAGAATGCACATCAAAATGAATATGCGTCGAAGCTGCACCAGGGACAAAAGTATCTGCAATAACTACCTCATCCATACTAAGCGCAGCAGAAGCATTGCCCAAGTATGAAAGTTGAAGCACGTCATTTCCTTCAACTGGTGTTACAGAAGTTCCACCCGAAGCATCTTCTCCATGTTCCCAAGAGTACATAGCGCCATCATATTCAAAGCCGTTACTGAAGAGCGCGAAAACATTTCCGTCTCTGTGCGTTGGTGAAGATGGAACACTAGTCACTGCAGGTGGTGTATGCTTAACAACTACAGACTGAGACAGCGTAACATCTGCAAGACCTTTGTCAGATTTAGCAGTTACCGTTATCGTGTACGTAGCTTGTGCAGACGTATTTGGATAATCATAAGAAGCTGTAGCTTTCCCGTCAATTTGTTGAACAGTCACAGGAGCACCATGACCAAAATCAACTTCATAATGCGTCACTCCAATTGCAAGTGGATCTACAGTAATGTATGTGCCATCATTGAGACCATCCGCATCCGGTCCAGAAGTGGCATCGAAACTTGAAAATGTAATCTCACTTATCCCTTGTCCATTTGAGTTTAGGGAAGGTTGGATTGGCTCAAACTCGTCATCACATGATATTACAAGAACCGTTACCAGTAAGGCAAAAATCCCTTTTTTAAATAAATTCATAATTCTTTGTTTTTTAATTATTAAACCTGAGTGCATATTTAGTCTGCTGGATAAACCTTAACGTTATCTATGTAACAATCTACCGCAGTATAGGCATAAAACATAATCGCCATTTCACCCGTTTCATTTGCTGTGAACTCCTGCTGTACAGTAGTATGAACTGTTTTTCCTTTTATCTCATCGGCTACAAAAAGACTAACAGGTTCACTTGCAACAGCGTTGGCTCCGTCTGCATAGTGCTGATTTAGAATTTCCGAAAAAATTCTATTACCACCTGCGGCTTGGGCATTCCCTGCTTCAGCCGGTGTTTTGATTGCGTATTCATACTCTAAAATATACTTTACAGTACGACCAATTGCAGCGTTAGATGGAGATACAACAATAGCTTGGTAGGCAAAGCGCGTATTTGATGTTTGTGGTAAGGCAGTTGTAGAACCAGTCCACTTAGCGCCTTTGGTCTTTGCTCCATTATCTGTACCATCATAGTTTGTAAACGACCCATCAGAGCTCGAGTTGAATGGCGATGTAGTTCCACCCGTGAATGTTGAAAATTTCCAGTCGTTCTGACCATCATTAAAGTCACCATTTATGATGGTTACTGGAAGTGGTACAAACTTGTCAACAACATCTACATCAAGCGTAACTGAATTTGTAGCATTGTTCCCATCAATAGCTGTTAATGTTACTGGATAAGTTCCCTCGCCAGCATCAAAAACAAAACTAGGGTCTTTATCGGTTGAAGTTCCGGTACCAAAATCCCACTCGTATTTGATTGATTCAAAAGATAGGTTATTGAAGTTTATCTTCTTGAAATTTTCCGCATCTGGAATGTAATCAAAATTGGCAACAGGTAGGCTGTTATCTGGTTGAGTACCCGCTTCGGGGAGCTCATATTCAAAAGCTTCCTCACAACTAAGTGTTAAAGCAATTGCTGATAAACAGAGGACCGTTTGTATGGTCTTTTTGAAAATAAATAATTGATTTTTCATGATTTCTGTGTCTATATTTTATTGCGGGTTTTGCGTTAGTAACCCATCACTTAAATTGATTTCTCTTTCTGGAATAGGTAATAGCAACCTTCTTTGGTTATAACTTGTATATCCTTTTGCAGTTGCATGAGCACTTAAAACGTCGTGTGCTTTTCCAAATCTTAATAAATCGAAGAACCTATGGTTTTCGAAGGCTAGCTCGACCCTTCTTTCAATCAAGAGGTCGTTTTGTGTCAAAACAGCTGGTCGATCATTTACAGAATCAAATCCTGCTCTAGATCGAACTGCCATATAGGAGTCAATTGCTGCTGCGCTAGATGTATCACCTCCAGCCATGATTGCTTCAGCATGCATCAGTAATACGTCTGCATATCGCAACACGACCCAGTCATTACCAGCATTGGCTGGTGAGCCTCCATAGCTAGGACTGTTTGTATCTGAGATGTCTGAACCTTCAGGTAAAAACTTAATGACCTCTGCATCTTCGGGGACTGGTAAATCAGCGTCGTCGCCAAAAGCTTTAAATGAAGCACTTGCTCTATTTCCGCCATGCGTCATGAAGTCCTGAACCAAATTCGGATTAACAATATTTAATCCATCTTGTCTTCCTTGTCTTTTATATGATGTAAACTCTGCAGAGAATCCTTGACTTTCATCCGGGTTGCCCGAGATGTACTGAATGGCAAAAATTATTTCGTCGTTCAACTCGTTGTAAAATACATCGCTAAAGTTTGACTGTAATGAAAATTCACCACTAGTTACAATGGCTTCACACATTTGTCTTGCGCCGTTGTAATCAGGCGTTTCTTGCGAAAGGTACACTTTTGCTAATAGCGCTTGAGCAGCAGCTTTTGAAGCTCTTGCTTTATGGCCATTGTGCAAAGTTGTAGTTCCTTCCATCAAGTCTGAAACAATCTGCGCATATACTTCAGCTTCTGACTTTCTTGTGTATAGTATATCTTTATCACTAGGACCAACAGAAGAAGTCACCAAGGGTACAGGTCCGTATAAGCGAACGAGATTGAAATAAGCATACGCCCTAAGAAATTTAGCTTCTGCCGCATAGCTGCTTACATTATCTGCATCAGCAACACCAACATAATTAAGCACATTGTTTGCTCTAGAAATAATCTCAAACATGGACTGATAATAATCCTCGGATTGTATATTGATGGGTTCAACAATATATCGGTGGAAGTCAGCTCGAGAACCCTCAAGCGTTTTACTTCTCGTGTTGTCGGAGCGGTGCTCTGTTAATAGATATTCTAGCTGTATCCCTCGATTATATCTTGAGGTACTTGATTGGGTGTTTTCGTTAACCCCTTGTATCGCATCGTATATCCCGATAAGCCCTGCTAAAACATCCGCATCTGACTCGAAAAAAGTATCTGCAACTATAGCTGAGTCAGGAAGTGGATTCAGAAACTCATCTTGGTCACAAGAAACAAATACAGCTCCAAGTATCACAAAAATTAAGAATTTTAAATTTTTCATTATTAATATTTTTAGAAATTAACGTTTAAACCAAATGTCATTGTACGGAATAAAGGTGTACCTGCACGCTGAGCTCCATATGACTGAGGTGTGTTATTTGAGTCTATATACTCTGGGTTAAAACCGTGGTAATCAGCAGAAGTGATGTACACTAGGTTTTGTCCCGACATGTATATCCTGCAAGATGAAATCCCAAGAGGTGCTAAAGTACTTTCCGGGATTGTATACCCAAGGTTTACGTTTCGCAGCGAAAAGTAACCTGCACTTGAGATAATATCATCTGTGTGGATTCTTGGCTTTAGGAATGAGGCGTCAGAAATAATCCCGGCGTCAACAACGGCCTGCTCATCGCTTGTTGCTCCATTCCATTGGGAGAAGAAATATTGATCACCAATATTTTTAACCTCAGCTCCCATGCTTCCTTGAATCATAAAAGAAAAGTCAAAGTTTCCAAAATTAAATTCATTTGAAACACTCCAAACAATCTCAGGATACGGATTTCCAAGGATGGTTTTGTCATCTTCTGTAATTAAACCATCACCGTTTAAATCCTTAACAATTACGTCTTCAGACTGTCCGTTAATTGGAATCCATGGAGAATCCCAATATTCAATAGCCAACTCTTTATCTACAACATAGCCCCAGAATGACGAAATTGGGTTCCCAACAGAGTTGATCCATTGCGAACTTCTGTTAAATCCGTCCTCGGTAAGGGCGCCATCAGACTCACCGTAGTCAAGTAACTCGTTCTTGTTCGTAGAAGCAATTACCGTTGTGTTCCAAGAAAAGTTGGGTTTGGCAATGTTCTTTGTTCTAAGCTCAAGCTCCCAACCACTGTTTTTCACCTTACCTAAGTTTACGATACCGTTGTTAAATCCAGTTACATAGGATACTGGATTGTTCAACAACAATTCACTACTTGTTCTTTCGTAATAGTCGATGGAACCAGAGATTTTATTGTACAGTAAACCAAAATCTAAACCAGGATTGATTTCTTCATTTGCTTCCCACTGCAATAATAGGTTTGCAATATTTTTGGGAGAAACACCGGCAGCAATACTCCCATCGACAACAGCATTGGATGTCTGTAGTTGTGCTAGATAAGGCCATGCATTGATCAAATCATCTCCAACGTTAAAGTTCTCAGAGCCTGTAAGTCCGTAACTTGTTCTGAACTTAAGCGTAGTAAATACGTCTGAATCGGCTAGGAAGTCTTCATTTGCTGCGTTCCATCCTACAGAAACTGCAGGGAAGTTACCCCACTTAGATCGTACTCCAAAAACAGAGCTTCCATCACGCCGAAATGAAGCATTTAGCAAATACTTATTTTTGTATGCGTAGCTTACTCTTCCGAAATAACCAATTTTGTTTTTCTCGATATTGAAATCTGCTTCGGTGATTATTGTTGTGGCTCCTGTAAGATTTTTTAACAAATCGTTTGAATAGCCTGTTCCAACTATCTGGCTAACCTCAGCCGTTCTTTTTTGTACCGTTACACCAGCGAGTGCACTAATTTCGTGATCGCCAATTTGTGTATTATAAGAAAGCGTATTATCAGAAATAAGTCGCATTCTGTATCTGTTCTGCAGGTAATATTCTGCTCTGCTCGTTCCAGAAGCGTGATGCTTGGTACCGTCCCATCTGGTTCGTTTACGCTGACCGGTAGTAATACCTAAAGATGACTTTGCAATAAGGTTGTCTGAAATCTCGTATTGTAAATAGGCTTTCCCCAAAAGTTTTGTCAAGTACTCGTAGTGCTCACGCTCAACATATTGTGCATATGGATTTGAGTCACCAGAAGTTCGCGGTCTATTATCTGAGCCATTTCCATCTAAATCCAATTCAACAAGGTGATTTTCATAAAAATAATCTCCTGCTTTAACATCTGGATAAGCATCAAAATTTACAAATTGAAGTGTTTCCTCTGTGTGATAAATGGGTAACCACGGGGATTGTCTGATCGGATTGTGAATTGATGTTGGTAACGCTCTTTTCTTAGAATATGAAGGGGTTGCACTTAAACCAAATTTAAGCTTGTCAGAAATCTGACTATCCAATTTAAGTTTTGCAGAGTACAACTTATAATCGTCTGTTATTACAACACCTTCATCATGTACATATCGCAAGGAAGCTGTGAATTTGGTTGTGTCAGTACCCCCACTAGCAGACAGCGAATGGTTTGTAATCATACCTCCATCAAAGAAGACATCTTGCCAGTCTCTGTGAATACCTGTTACATCAACAATTTTCATGGCATACAATGTTGCTTCAGAAATTTGACCAGTAGCAGCTAATTCTTTATCGGCCCAATCGAACAGATTTTTTTTGTAGTCTTCGCTACCAAAAGCATCTTTAAAACCAGTGAACGTGTCGTAAGAAAATTTAGTTTTTCCCGCCTCACCTGTTTTTGTTGTAATAAGTATGACCCCGTTTGACCCTTCACTACCGTAAATGGCCGCTGACGCAGCATCTTTTAACACTTCAAAAGATTCAATGTCATTCATATCGAGATTCCCTAAGAAATCTGAGTCAACAATTATTCCATCAACAACAACTGCAGGACCAGAGTCGGCGGTAATTGATCCAAATCCTCTAATTGTTACGGTGGGTGCTTCACCCGCCGCAGCATTAGACGCTTGAATATTCACTCCTGAAACTTGACCTATCAAAGCATCGTCAACACGAGCAACAGCTATTTGCTCTAAGCTCTCATTGACAACTTTTGAAATGGATCCAGTGATAAGACTTTTCCTTTGTGTTCCATATCCCACAACGACCACTTCATCCAATTCAGAAGTATCTACTTGCATGACAATATCAAGTTGGGTTTGGTTAGTTATTGTGATGTTTTGAGAAATAAATCCTATGTAGGATACCTCCAAAACATCTCCAGCAGAAACAGCTATGGAAAAATTTCCATCAAAATCTGATGTTGTTCCGTTATTGGTGTTTTGTACCACCACATTTGCGCCTGGTATAGGCTGACCGTCTGTGCCACTTACCGTACCATTAAGCGCAGACTGCGCGCTTAGTACTGTTGTAGCTATCAGCGCCAAAAATAATAGAAAATTGCTTTTTTTCATATGTGTTAGTTTATGTTTAATACTAAGACCACGTAAGCATATGAAGCAACAAAAGAAAATTCCTCAGTATATAAGGAATTTGTATCTTTGAATTGCTGCAGACTTAAGCGGCATTATTACTTCCCTCATAGAAGTATGTTGTAAAAAGGGTAGATGTGCGTCTATCCTTTTTTTTTGTACCAAAATTTTACTACCGTTAAATTGGTTGACCATTTTGGTTGACCAAATATAAGTAATAAATAATGATATCCTAATTTTTTGTTAAAAAAATTATCATTCCATGAAATCTTCACGTATTGGACTGAACACATCGATAAGAATACCATCTTCTAAGCATATGGCTCCGTGCAGTACATTTGGTGGGATATAAAAGGCATCTCCACCGTTTAAAATCTTCGTTTCGTCTCCAATAGTAACTTTAAAAGAACCACTTATCACTTGTGTGACTTGCGCGTGATAATGCTTGTGCATTTGGCCAATACCGCCTTTTTTAAATTCAACATTTACCAGCATAATGGTATCGTCATACGCCATGATTTGCCTGCGAACCCCGTCGCCCACTTCATCCCACTGGATGTCCTTTCCAAAATTAAACTCCTTGCTTGATCCAAATGATTTCATTTTTTCTATGATTTATTGTTTTTTGATTTTACTATATAATATTTTTCTTAGGTTTTTTAGTCGAAGTTGATTTTCGTCCAAAAGAAGAACCGGAAACACCCATTATGAATAGTACTTTCTTCAAGAGTACTTAAATTCAATTTATTTTGGTGGTGTACCTGGACCTACTGTTGCTTCTCTAAACCAAACTTCTGTATAGCTTCCGTTTTCATATTGTTTAGCGATGTCACCTCCATAGGTTTCTGCACCTGCACACCATACCATATTTGTTTCAGG
>CATIMP010000166.1 GCA_949528465.1 Bacteroidota bacterium
AAAGTGCCGAAAACCATTTACGTATTGGCAACTGGGAGCAATCCAAACAGGAACTTATTTTATTTGATATGACTACCGTAAACGAGGCCCTTGCGCAATGCAACGAAGAAACCGTTGATGGTATATTGGGGGCAGATGTACTACACCAAACTAAAGCAGTTTTGGATTACCGCCGTAGTGGGCTTTATTTGTTAAAAAAGTGAATACCTCTTTCTTACTGCTGCCTATTCACCAACGTCTAAAGTTCCAACGCTTTTTTAGCATCGCCGTCCATTAAAAGTGTAATGGGATCTTCAAGTGCTTCTTTTACTGCTACTAAAAACCCAACACTTTCACGTCCATCAACAATACGGTGATCGTACGATAGGGCCACATACATCATAGGACGAATTTCCACCTTGCCATCTACAGCAACAGGACGCTGTAAAATGTTATGCATCCCCAAAATTCCCGATTGTGGTGGGTTAATAATCGGAGTAGAAAGCATAGAGCCGAATACGCCGCCATTTGAAATGGTAAACGTACCACCAGTCATGTCGTCAACGGTTATTTTACCATCACGCGCACGAATCGCAAGACGCTTAATTTCAGCTTCAATTTCTCTAAAATTCATGTCTTCTGCGTTCCGTACTACAGGCACCATAAGTCCTTTTGGACCAGAAACTGCAACACTAATATCGCAGTAGTCGTACAAAATTTGTTCGTTGCCGTCAATCATGGAATTTACATCTGGAAACGCTTTTAATGCACGTACTACGGCTTTGGTGAAAAAGCTCATAAACCCAAGTCCTACGCCGTGTTTTTCTTTAAATATTTCTTTGTACTCCGCACGAAGGGCAAAAATCGGCGACATATCTACCTCGTTAAAGGTGGTAAGCATGGCCGTTTCGTTTTTGGCAGCTACCAATCGTTCTGCTACTTTGCGACGCAACATGGACATTTTCTTCCGTGATGATGGGCGTTCACCTGCAGGCGTCCCCATAGATGGCACTGCTTTTATAGCGTCTTCTTTGGTAATACGTCCATCGCGGCCTGTCCCTGAAATGGCCGTTGTATCTAAACCTTTTTCGGCAATAATTTTTCGTGCTGCTGGAGAAGCCGTTCCTGTTGCATAGGTGGTTTCTTGTGCGGCAGCAGGTGCCGCTTGTGGTGCAGCGGCTACCTTTTCAGGTGCAGTTTTTGTTTCTTGTCCATCGGGTTTAGGAGCAGCAGTATCAATATGACATACTACCGCGCCCACAGCAACAGCATCGCCTTCTTCTGCCTTAAGGGTAATCACACCGCTTTCTTCCGCAGGAAGTTCTAATGTTGCTTTGTCCGAGTCTACTTCGGCAATGGCTTGATCTTTTTCGACATAATCGCCATCACTAACCAGCCATTCTGCGATTTCTACTTCTGAGATGGATTCGCCCGGCGAGGGCACTTTCATTTCTAAAATCATAACTACTCTTTTATGCGCTAACGCATGTTGTCCTTGGTTTTATCAAATACGTATTCAATAATTTCATGATGACGCCTTTTGGAACGGGTTGCACTTCCCGCTGCAGGTGCGCCATAAAAACGCCTAGACGCCACACGGAAGTCACGCGCCTGAGGTAAATGTAACAATAAATGTCCGTAAGCACCCATATTACGTGGTTCTTCTTGCGCCCAAACCACTTCGGCTTTGGCGTATTTTTTAAGTAAGGTTTCGATTTCAGCCTTGGGCAGCGGAAACAATTGCTCCAAACGAATAAGTGCCACATCGAAGCGTTGTTTTTGTTCGCGCGCATCGAGTAAATCGTAATAAAATTTCCCTGTACAAAGCACTACTGTTTTGACATCATTAGCAGTTACGCTGTCATCGCCTATAAGCGGCATAAATTGGCCTGTTGCAAATTCTTCTTTGGTAGAAACGGCCTTTGGGTGACGCAACAAACTTTTTGGTGTAAACACTACAAGTGGTTTTCGATACGTCGATTTAAGTTGACGTCGCAACATATGAAACATGTTTGCTGGCGTGGTTACATCCGCAATGAACATGTTGTCTTTGGCGCAAAGTTGTAAGTAGCGTTCCATCCGAGCTGAGGAGTGCTCGGCACCCTGCCCTTCATAGCCATGTGGTAAAAACAACACCAATCCATTTTGCATTTTCCATTTGTCTTCGGCAGAGGACAAATATTGGTCAATCATAATTTGCGCACCGTTGCTAAAATCGCCAAATTGAGCTTCCCAAATGGTAAGTGTATTTGGGCTTGCCATGGCGTAGCCATAGTCGTATCCCATTACCCCGTATTCTGAAAGGGACGAATTGTAAATATCAAAATTGCCTTGCGATTTATGCAAGCTATTTAGCAATACAACCTCCTCCTCAGAGTCTTCTACTTTTAGTACTGCATGTCGATGTGAAAACGTTCCTCGTTCTACATCTTGACCGGAAATACGCACATCATGCGCTTCAGAAAGTAGCGAGCCGTAGGCGAGCAATTCGCCCATTGCCCAATCTAGCTTATTACGTTCAAAATACATGGCTTTTCGGTCTGCAATCAAGCGAACCGTTTTGCGCAAGAAATTTTTATCTGAAGGTAATGTGGTCAATGTTTCTGCAATGCCATCTAGCTTATCCAACGCAAAAGAAGTATCTACTGGCTGCAACATATCCGCTTCTTTAGCCAATTGAAATCCTGCCCACTCGTCTTGCATAAAAGGCGTGATCACAGTATTAGATGCTTGACGTGCATCTTCTAATTTTTCTTCTAGGGATTGTTTGTAAACCGCTTCCATTTGCGCCAATTCCTCTTGATTGATAACCCCTCGCTTTATTAGTTTTTCAGCATAAATATCGCGTGGGTTTTTATGCTTGGCAATGGCTTTGTACAATTTTGGCTGGGTAAATCGAGGTTCGTCTCCTTCATTGTGGCCGTATTTTCGGTAACCTAACAAATCAATAAACACATCTCTAGAAAAATGATTGCGATAAGCCGATGCAAAATTCATGGCATGAACAACTGCCTCCGCGTCGTCGGCATTTACGTGCAATACGGGCGATAAGGTTACTTTGGCAATATCGGTACAGTACGTACTCGAACGTCCATCCAAATAATTGGTAGTAAATCCAATTTGATTGTTCACCACAATGTGTACAGTTCCGCCGGTACGATAGCCGTCGAGCTGTGCCATTTGCACTACTTCATACACTACACCTTGACCTGCAATAGCCGCATCTCCATGAATGAGAATGGGCATCACTTTTTGTCTGTTGCCATTGTAGTTCCTGTCTTGTTTTGCTCTGGAAATACCTTCTACTACCGCATTAACAGCTTCTAAATGGGATGGGTTTGGCGCAATGTTCATGTTCACTTGATAGCCCCCATCGGTAAGGCGTTTTGAGGTCCAGCCTAAGTGGTATTTGACATCGCCGTCAAAAACTTCTTCCTCGTAGTCTTTTCCATCAAATTCGCTAAAAATATCTTGCGCAGGCTTTCCAAAAATATTAGTAAGCGTGTTCAGTCTGCCACGGTGTGCCATTCCAACGATAAACTCTTCAACACCGTCTTTAGCAGCGCCTTCAATCAACGCATCAAGTGCTGGAATAAGCGATTCGCCTCCCTCAAGGGAAAAGCGTTTTTGCCCTACGTATTTGGTGTGTAAAAAGTTTTCAAAGGCAACCGCTTCGTTTAGCTTTTTAAGAATATGCTTCTTTTCTGTTGCGCTAAAATTTGGGTGATTCCCGTTTTTGTTAACCCATTTTTGGATCCATTGTACCCTATTTGGATGCCGAATAAACATATATTCTAACCCAATAGATTCGCAGTAAATGCGTTCTAAATGCACAATAATATCCGCAAGGGTTGCCGGACCAACACCAACAATTTCTCCTGCTGAAAACACGGTATGCAAATCGTCGTGCGACAAGCCAAAATTTTCAAGGGCAAGTGTTGGTTTATACTTTCTACGCTCTCGAACGGGATTGGTGCGTGTAAACAAATGTCCACTTCCGCGATAGCCGTCAATGAGTTTTACGACTTGAAATTCTTTAAGAACATTTTCGGGAATGGCGTCACTGGTTTGCTGTTCGCCATTTTCTAAACCAAAGTCAAAGCCTTGAAAAAAGGCACGCCAACTAGGTTCTACGCTATCTGGATCGATTAGGTATTGGTCGTAGAGCTGTGCAAAATGCGCTGTATGAGCTGCATTGAGAAACGAAAACTTGTCCATCGAAGGTGGTTGTACGCAACAAATGTACTGCATTTGCGTTTATTTGCGCATCATTTTTGTAAAAAAAAGAATATGTATGTATAGTAAAAAAATGTAGTTTTGAGGGTGTTTGCTTTAGTCGATTGTAACAACTTCTACGCTTCGTGCGAGCGCATTTTCCAACCCACATTAGAAGGCAAGCCCATTGCGATTTTGTCCAACAATGACGGTTGTGTAATTGCGCGCAGCAACGAAGTCAAAGCGCTTGGACTTCCCATGGGAGCGCCAGCACACAAATTTGCGTCCTTTTTTCGGCAACATAACGTGCGTGTTTTTTCGTCGAACTATCCGCTTTATGGCGATATGAGCCAGCGCGTGATGGACGTACTACGACAGTTTACACCCGAGGTGGAAGTATATAGTATCGATGAAGCCTTTTTGCACTTTGACGGATTTCAACACTACGACATGGAAGCTTATGCGCAACAAATGCGCAAACGCGTACGCAAATGGACAGGCATGCCCGTAAGCATTGGACTTGGTCCCAGTAAAGGACTTGCGAAAGTGGCGAATCGAGTAGCCAAAAAATTTGCCGCCAAAACCAATGGCGTTTACGTCATTGACTCCGAAGAGAAACGCGTCAAAGCCTTGAAGTGGCTGCCCATTGCAGACGTTTGGGGCATCGGGCGCCAACACGCCCGCCGACTGGCATTTA
>CATIMP010000167.1 GCA_949528465.1 Bacteroidota bacterium
TCCTTAGGCTATGTGTATCACTATCAATACTTTGAGACGGTTCGAGGTAGGTTGCTTGACGCAGGACTTCGATTAGCAGCTACACTAAACGCCATTTTTGATTCACCTTACGCTCGTTAGCAATTACTCCAGTACGATACCTACTGTAAAATTGTTGATAATAGCGAAAGAAAATTTACACAATGTGTTTATAATCAGTATATTAAATTAATATGAAAGGGTTTATAACTGTTGATTGATAAACAATTCGTTAACAATAAATTGCCGTTTTTTTAAAGCCCATGAAATAAAATTGTATAAATGCTAATAACATGAAACGCATAGATCTTGAACACTATAAAATTTGTTTGATAAATAATCATTCTTTGCAGGTCCAAATAGACAGGCTCATTAAGGACTCCTTTGAAAGCTATTGCAGCAATAAGAACATCATGTATAATGATACAGATGTAAAAATGGAAGACTACAGAGAAGCCTATTCTATTTCGTTGAATTACCTGTTTAAGGAAGTAAACGAGTGGTAGGCTATTGCGTTCAATTTTGTACTTTGGCTTAAAAGCTAAAATGCTAGAAATAGAACGTAAGTTTTTAGTCCGTAATGTGGACATTTGCCTTGAAATGGCCACTGCATCATTTGCCATTTTTCAAGGATACCTCTCTGTTGACCCTGCGCGTACCGTTCGGTTACGTATTCAAAACGAGCATGCTTTTTTGACCATAAAAGGCGCTTCTTCTTCTGATGGTACCACAAGAGTTGAGTGGGAAAAAGCCATTTCTCTTGATGAAGCCAATACCCTGTTACCGCTCTGCCTCCCAGGCAGCATTCAGAAAACGCGTCATCACGTTCCTCTTAATGAATCCCTTTTTGAGGTAGATGTATTTGAGGCAGCATTATCGGGATTGGTGCTTGCAGAAATTGAACTCAAAAGTGCAGCTCAAAAAATCGAACTTCCTAATTGGATAGGAAAAGAGGTTACTGGAGACAAACGCTACTACAACAGCCATTTGGCACAACACGGCATACCAACTTAAAACCCTAAATCGCTGAGGTCCTCGTCTTCAAAAAACGACTTTTCTTGACGTGAAACAGAAAGTGAGTCACAATCTAACGGAATAGAAACATACTCGGGTGCTTCAAAAGCATCTTTTGAAATCACAAGCGTGGAATCTGCGTAGCAAGCTTTCATATAATTTGCCCAAATAGGAAGCGCCATGGTAGCGCCCTGACCGTAAGCAATGGTTTCAAAGTGTATGGATCGATCTTCGCCGCCCACCCAAACGCCAGTTGCTAAATTGGGGACCATGCCAATAAACCAGCCGTCGCTTTGGTTTTGTGTGGTTCCTGTTTTCCCAGCAATCGGATTGTCAAATTCATAGGGATAACCTGTAACCACATCCCTAAAAATCGGATTCGCCTTATCCGCTCCTCTGTGTCGCAATCGAACACCCGAACCAGACGCCGTAACACCCTCGAGTAGTTTTAATGTAACATAGGCAGATTCTTCACTCAAAACATCTTTGGTTTTGGGAGCAGTTTGAAAGATTACGGTACCGTTTTTATCTTCGATACGCGTCACCACAACGGGTTTTACATAAATCCCTTTATTGGCAAAACTCGAATACGCACCAACCATTTCATAAACACTTAAGTCTGCAGAACCCAAGGCTATTGCAGGAACATTTGGAATGAAAGAACTCACCCCAAGATTACGCACCAAATTTACGACGGGCCTTGTACCAACCTTATCAATTAATCGAGCACTGATGGTATTAACCGAATTCGCAAGGGCATTTTTTAAGGTGCGCTTTCCAATGTATCGATCACCCGAATTTTTTGGACACCACGCATCGTGTGCACCAAATTTGGCGGGCTCTACACAGTAGTAGCCGTCGGGAAGCGAATCACAAGGAGACACTTTTAGTTGATCAATAGCAGATGCGTACACAAAAGGCTTAAATGTTGATCCAATTTGTCGTTTTCCTTGCATGACATGGTCAAATTGAAAATGGCGGAAATTAATGCCGCCAACCCACGCTTTTACGTGCCCTGTTTGCGGCTCCATAGACATCATGCCCGAACGTAAAAAATGCTTGTAATAAAGGATAGAATCTGTAGGGGTCATGATGGTATCAATATCACCACTCCAGCTAAACACTTCCATTTCGAGAGGTTTTTCAAAGCTGGCCAAAATGGTTTCCTCATCATGTCCTTGGGCTTTCATTTTGCGCCAACGCTCCGACCTGCGTTTGGCCTGATTCATAATCGCTTCAACTTCATCTTTGTCGACATCCAAAAAGGGTGCAGTCTCATTGAATTCAGGCGCATTTTGTCTAAAAAATTCTTTTTGCAAATTGGGCATATGCGCTGCAACAGCATCTTCGGCATAGGTTTGTAACCTCGAATCTATAGTAGTATAAATACTGAGCCCGTCCAAGTAGAGGTTATAAAATGTGCCGTCTTCTTTGGGATTGCTGGCAATCCATTCACGCATAAATTGTTGCAAATAGCCTCTAAAATACGTGGCAATTCCTTCGCGATGCGACTGTGGATTAAAGTCAAGCGTTATGGGCAGTGCAGCCAATGAATCGCGTTGTTTTTCAGTTATAAGATTATTGCGCAGCATTTGTTGGTATACAATATTTCGCCTGTCGCGAACCATCTCGGGTCGTCGTAACGGATTGTAAAGCGATGAGTTTTTAAGCATCCCCACAAGCATGGCAGATTCGCTCAAATCCAACTCAATGGGTTTTTTTGAAAAGTAAATCGAACTCGCAGAACGAAGGCCGTCCGCGCTGTAATTAAAATCATAAATGTTGAGATACATGGTTATGATTTCATTTTTGGTGTAGCGGCGTTCTAGCCGAACAGCAATGACCCATTCCTTGATTTTTTGTGTTATGGCCGCTACAATATTTTGCGAACGAACACCCACAAAAAGTTGTCTAGCGAGCTGTTGTGTAATGGTGCTTGCGCCCCCTTTTTTGCCTAAATAGAACAAGGCACGTGCCGCGCCACGAAAATCAATTCCAGAATGACTGTAAAAACGCTCATCTTCTGTAGCAATAAGCGCATCAATCATTTCTGCAGGGATTTCATGAAATGAAATAGGCGTTCGGTTATCGTTAAAGTAAAACTTTCCCAAAACGGTATCATCCGCAGAAATAATTTGTGTAGCCAAATTGGTTTTGGGATTCTCCAATTGTCGAAAATCTGGCATTGGGCCAAGCAGCCCAAGCGAGGCTGCGCCAAAAATAGAAGCGACGCCCAAAACGACCCCCCCAAAAGCAATCCATATAAGCCGAATAAATTTTCCGTATCCTTTTTTAGTAGTCATGTAAAATGGGGTTTAATGCGATTCCAATGTGATGAATTCCTTGTAATGTTTTATCGGCAACTAATTTTTCGGTAGCACGCACTGCGGGTCGTATGCGAAATTGATACGTTCCAGGCTCATCTAACAAAAAACGCTCCATAAAAGGTAAATGATGTTCTTTAATATAAAGCCCTTTGCCCAACCAACGCCCATCGGGCTGCGCTAATACATAGCTAATCGTATCTGTTTTTTCAACCCCTTTTGGGTTGCGCCATGCCGCAATGAAATGAATGTTAGAAAATGGATAATCATCGTTGTGGCGTAACACCCAATTCAGCGAAACTTCTTTTTCGGGAAGTCGATGGGTGTAATCAAACGCAACCCATTGCTCTTGCTTCCAGCCATTTTCTGGGAGTTCTTCAAACAACAATTCCCCTGAGCTGGTACAACCCACCAACAGCAACATTGAGGCAATAAGAAAAATGGATTTTATCACGACTTCTGAATCGTCTTTAAATGATGTGCACGTCCTTTTTTGAAAATTTTATTGCTGTTGTGTTTTCCTTTGCGCAATGCTTTTTGCTCCGCTTCTGGAAGCGAAATAATTTCGGCACAAGCATCCGAACAGCAATTGTCTAATTTTTCAGCACAAGCGGGACATTGAATAAACAACAAATGACAGGCTTCGTTCGCGCAATTTACATGGGTGTCGCACGCAGAGCCGCATTGGTGACACCGAGCAATTACATCTTCTGAAATAGTTTCGCTTCGTCGCTCATCAAACACAAAATTCTTTCCAACAAACTTGTTTTCAAGCCCTTGATTTTTGACTTGTCGCGCATATTCAATAATGCCCCCTTCAAGTTGATATACGTTCTTAAATCCCTTGTGTTTAAAGTATGCACTGGCTTTTTCGCAACGAATTCCACCCGTACAATACATCACCAAGTTTTTATCTTCTTTATGTTCAGCAAGGTCTTCTTCAATAATGGGTAACGAATCACGAAACGTATCCACATCAGGCGTGATAGCGCCTTCAAAATGACCAATTTCACTTTCGTAATGATTCCGCATATCTACCACTATGGTATCGTCTTGATTGGTAAGCGTGTTAAACTCAGAAGCATTTAAGTGAACGCCTTTGTTGGTGACATCAAAAGTGTTGTCATTTAAGCCATCGGCTACAATTTTATTGCGCACTTTTATCTTGAGTTTTAAGAACGATTTGTTGTCTTGCTCTATGGCAATATTAAGGCGTATTCCGTTTAAAAAATCAATGCTGTCAAGGTGTGTTTTAAACGCATCAAATTTGGGCGCAGGGACAGATAGTTGCGCATTTACTCCTTCTTGTGCGACATATATACGCCCCAAAACATCTAATGCATTCCAGGAAATAAAAAGATGATCACGCAGCACTTCCGGGTTACCAATGTGTGCATAGGCATAAAAGGATAAGGTCAGGCGTTCTTCGCCAGCCGCGTCGATAAGGGCAGCGCGTTCTTGCGCGCTTAATGTGTTGTACAGTTGCATGCTATACAGTATTAAGATTACGCAGCAAAGGTATCAAATTAAAAATGCGTACAAAAAAGGCAGAGCCATAGAAAAATTGTACTTTAGCATGAAGCTAAAAAAAAGAAGCATGAGTAACGAAAAAGACGCAAAACTTAAAGCACTTCAGTTAACCTTAGACAAATTAGACAAAGCCTACGGCAAAGGCGCGGTCATGAAAATGGGCGACAGCGTTATTGAACAAGTAGAAGTTATTTCTTCAGGATCGCTTGGTCTTGATGTGGCGTTAGGCGTTGGTGGATATCCACGCGGCAGAGTTGTGGAAATCTACGGGCCAGAATCTTCTGGGAAAACAACACTGACATTACACGCTATTGCAGAGTGTCAAAAAGCAGGCGGTATTGCCGCATTTATTGATGCAGAACACGCTTTTGATCGTTACTACGCCAAAAGCTTGGGCGTGGAGATTGATGATCTTATTATTTCACAACCCGACCACGGCGAACAAGCGTTGGAAATTGCAGACAACCTCATTCGGTCTGGAGCAGTAGATATTGTGGTGATTGACTCGGTAGCAGCATTGACGCCAAAAAGTGAAATTGAAGGCGAAATGGGCGATTCCAAAATGGGACTACACGCCAGACTGATGTCACAAGCCTTGCGGAAACTTACCGGATCTATTAGCAAAACAAATTGTACCGTTATTTTCATTAATCAGTTGCGTGAAAAAATTGGTATTATGTTTGGCAATCCTGAAACCACTACGGGTGGAAATGCATTAAAATTTTATGCTTCGGTGCGTTTAGACATCAGACGCTCAACACAAATTAAAGACACCAACGGTGCCGTTATGGGGAATAAAACCCGTGTGAAAGTGGTAAAAAACAAAGTGGCTCCGCCGTTTAAAACAGTAGAGTTTGACATCATGTATGGCAAAGGAATTTCACGCATTGGCGAGTTGTTAGACATTGGTGTTGAAGCAGAAATTATCAAGAAAAGCGGCTCGTGGTTTAGCTATGGCGACACCAAATTGGGTCAAGGTAGAGATGCGGTAAAAACACTTTTGGACGATAATCCAGAACTTGCCGAAGAAATTGAGGGAAAGATTAAAGATATTATAGCCGCTGCGGACTAACTCTTACTCATAGCCTTCTTTTTTGAGTGCTTTACGCATAAATTCACGCACTTGTTCTTTTAACTCAGGAATGTCTTTTTGCGTCAGTCCTTTTGTGCTTATAGGCGCGTGCACATTTGCGCGAACGACACCAGGCTTTCCTACCCAATATTTATAGGAAAACTGAAAAGGAAATCGCTTTTTGCAATCTGGAAGCGTAATGGGAACAATGGGAATTTGATGCTCAACAGCAATGCTGAACGCACCATTTTTAAAAGGCGCTAAAAACACCTCGGGCTCTGGCACCAAGCCTTCGGGATAAATGACCATATTAAATCCCAATTCTAATTTACGCTTGGCCTGTATGTACACATTTTTTCTACTTGAAATACTGTCGCGATTGACCAAAATAGCAGCACGCTTGTAAATTGTAGCAAAAAAAGGCAGGCGATCTAACTCCATTTTTCCTACAAAAACCGCAGGCTTTCGAATGGCCATAAACGTCATCATAATGTCAATCATACTCAAATGATTTGCCACAAACATATATTGCTTACTATAGTCAAGATCCACTTTGTGTTTGATTACAGGGATAAAACCCATTCCCAACATGATTAGCGGCGACCAAAAATAGCGGGCTGCATAGAAAATACCCGCATACCACCTTTCTCTTGTAAGGCACAGCAGTAAAAAGGGAAACACCAACAATAGGCTAGCACCTGAAATAATATAAAACCAAATGTTCCAAAGCCCTAAAAGTAGCTTGCGGAGATAAACCATAGCGTCAAAAATAGCGATTGATGCGTGAAATCCGTTATTTTTGTGCA
>CATIMP010000168.1 GCA_949528465.1 Bacteroidota bacterium
CATTAATGTAGAGTTAAATTAATAATGGCTAAAGAAGTAAGTAAAGTAGTAAAACTACAAGTTAGGGGAGGCGCCGCGAATCCATCGCCGCCGGTTGGACCCGCTCTGGGGGCCGCAGGAGTAAATATCATGGAGTTTTGTAAGCAGTTTAATGCGAGAACCCAAGATAAAGCTGGCAAAGTTTTGCCAGTGGTTATTTCTGTGTATGCTGATAAGTCTTTTGACTTTGTTGTAAAAACGCCACCCGCAGCCGTTCAATTGATGGAAGCCGCCAAGGTTAAAAAAGGTTCAGGTGAGCCCAACCGCAGTAAAGTGGCAAGCGTTTCTTGGGATCAAGTACGCACTATTGCGGAGGATAAAATGCAGGATTTAAATGCATTTACCGTTGAGTCTGCCATGAAAATGGTAGCTGGGACTGCTCGTTCAATGGGATTTACTGTCAAAGGAAATTCCCCTTTTTAATTGAAGTGAAACATGGGAAAAATTACAAAAAAGCGTAAAGAAGCGCTCAGTAAAGTAGACCGGACAAAACTGTACTCGCTACAGGATGCTTCCGCACTGGTAAAAGAAATCGCTAGTTCAAAGTTCGATGAGTCTATCGACCTAGCCGTTCGATTAGGAGTTGATCCGCGTAAAGCGAACCAAATGGTTCGTGGCGTGGTTACACTTCCGCACGGTACAGGTAAAGACATTCGAGTTTTGGCCTTAGTTACACCCGACAAAGAAGCCGAAGCACAAGAAGCTGGAGCTGATTTTGTAGGGTTAGATGAGTACCTGCAAAAAATCAAAGACGGATGGACAGACGTTGACGTTATCATTACTATGCCAAGTGTAATGGGTAAGTTAGGTCCACTAGGTCGTGTTTTAGGACCTAGAGGATTAATGCCAAACCCAAAAACAGGCACGGTAACAATGGACGTAGCGAAAGCTGTTCGTGAAGTAAAAGCAGGAAAAATTGACTTTAAAGTGGATAAAACAGGAATTGTGCATGCCTCTATTGGAAAAGCATCTTTTGATGCGGACAAAATTTCGGGCAATGCTAACGAACTGTTGCAAACACTAATGAAGTTAAAGCCATCGTCTTCGAAAGGTGCATACATTAAAAGTATCGCCATGTCAAGTACGATGAGCCCAAGCATTCTCATTGATACTAAGGTAGGTTAATAGCGTACAGAATTTATGACACGAGAAGAAAAAGCAATCGTTATTGAGCAGTTAACTGCCAAGCTCGCAGACAACTCCAACATCTATTTAACAGATGCATCTGGGTTGAATGCCGAGACGACTTCGAACTTAAGACGTGCCTGCTTTAAGGCAAACATAAAATTAGAAGTTGTAAAAAACACATTGTTGGCCAAAGCCATGGAGGCTTCCGACAGAGACTTTGGAGATTTATCTACGGTCTTGGTTGGAAACACCGCCATGATGTTATCAGAAACAGGTAATGCACCTGCAAAACTGATTAAAGAGTTTCGCAAAAAATCGGAAAAGCCTATACTAAAAGGTGCTTTTATAGAAGAAGCAGTTTATTTGGGCGACGATCAAGTGGAAGCTTTGGTGAACATCAAATCTAAGGACGAATTGATTGGCGACATTATTGGGTTGCTACAATCGCCTGCGAAAAACGTGGTATCTGCCCTACAATCGGGTGGTGGTACCCTTGCTGGAATAATCAAAACACTTTCTGAAAAGGAAGCTTAAAACGTAATACAAACACAATTAAATAGTTCAAAAATGGCAGATTTAAAAGATTTTGCAGAACAATTGGTCAATTTGACCGTAAAAGAGGTCAACGAATTGGC
>CATIMP010000169.1 GCA_949528465.1 Bacteroidota bacterium
AAGTCAATTGTTAATTCTTCGATAGGTTCGCATTTTTTCCCATCAATTTCTTTAATGATCACTTGAGGTTGTCCAATTTGCAACTCATATCCTTCACGACGCATGGTTTCGATAAGTACCGACAAGTGCAATACACCACGTCCAAAAACCATAAACTTATCTGCAGAATCTGTAGGATCCAATCGCATGGCTAAGTTACGCTCTAACTCACGCTCTAACCTATCTTTAATGTGGCGTGAGGTAACAAATTTTCCTTCTTTGCCAAAAAATGGCGAGTCATTGATCGTAAACAACATACTCATTGTAGGCTCATCAATAGCAATGGTAGGCAAGGCTTCAGGGGCTTCGATATCCGCAATCGTATCGCCAATTTCAAAATCCTCTAAACCAACAACAGCGCATAAATCGCCTGCTTGCACTTCATCTACTTTTTTTCTACCCAATCCATCAAACACCAAGAGTTCTTTGATTTTTGACTTCACAACAGACGTATCTCGCTTTACTAAAGAAACTGTATCTGAAGCTTTTAGTACACCACGATGCAAACGTCCAATGGCAATACGCCCAGTAAAGGAAGAATAATCCAATGAAGTGATCAACATTTGCGTAGTACCTTCGGCGACTTTTGGAGCAGGAATATGTTCAACTACGGCGTCGAGAAGTGGCTCAACCGAATCGGTTTGTTTTTGCCAATCGTCTGACATCCAATTATTTTTTGCTGAGCCGTACAACACAGGGAAATCTAACTGCCACTCTTCAGCGCCCAATTCAAACATCAAGTCAAAAACAGATTCATATACCTCCTCAGGTGTACAATTTTCTTTATCCACCTTATTGACAACCACAATGGGCTTAAGCTTTAAATTAATGGCTTTCTGTAACACAAAACGCGTTTGTGGCATAGGCCCTTCAAAGGCATCCACAAGCAATAAAACCCCGTCTGCCATATTCAAAACACGCTCTACTTCGCCTCCAAAATCGGCGTGTCCAGGTGTGTCAATAATATTAATTTTGGTGTTTTTATATTGGACCGAAACGTTTTTGGATAGAATCGTAATCCCGCGTTCTCGCTCTAAGTCGTTATTGTCGAGGATAAGCTCGCCCTTGGTTTCGTTATCTCTAAAAAGTTGACAGTGGTGAAGAATTTTATCAACCAGAGTTGTTTTACCATGATCTACGTGTGCGATGATGGCAATATTGCGGATGTTTTCCATAGTGTGTTTTGCGCGGCAAATGTACGTTTTTTGTGTGCAACAGGGCGTGAATTGCGTTAGCATTATCCGTATTTTTGCAATATGAATCAATTTGTAAAACGTCAATCGGAATCAAATCAATTTTTTCTCTTAGCTGGACCATGCGCCATTGAAGGGGAAGACATGGCAATGCGCATTGCAGAACAGCTTGTAAAAGTAACTGACAAACTTCATATACCCCTTGTTTTTAAGGGAAGTTTTAAAAAAGCGAACCGAAGTAGGCTGGATAGTTTCACGGGAATCGGTGACGAAAAAGCCTTAAAAATTCTAAGGAAAGTAGGCGAAGCCTTTAATGTGCCTACCGTCACAGATATTCACGATGTTGCAGACGCAACAATGGCTGCGGAATATGTAGATGTACTGCAAATTCCGGCGTTTTTGGTACGTCAAACCGACTTGGTCGTGGCTGCTGCCAATACAGGAAAGTATGTGAATCTGAAAAAAGGACAGTTTATGAGTCCTGAAAGTATGCAACATGCTGTTACCAAAGTAACCGAATCTGGGAACTCAAACGCATGGATTACAGACCGCGGCACCATGTTTGGCTATCAAGACATGGTCGTTGATTTTAGAGGCATTCCTGTGATGAAGTCGTTTGCACCAACCATTTTAGATGTTACGCATTCATTACAACAACCAAACCAGGCAAGTGGCGTTACGGGCGGACGACCAGAGCTTATTGAGACCATGGCTAAAGCTGGAATTGCCGCAGGTGTAGACGGATTATTTATGGAAACACACCATGATCCCAGTACTGCCAAGAGTGACGGGGCAAACATGCTTTCTTTACATCTTCTGGAGGGATTACTAACTCGACTTGCAACACTTCGTAAAACAGTCAACGAGATTTCGTAAATTTGCATCCCTTTTGGGAATAGTTCTTTGAATACATGGGGTCGACTGGTATTGACAGCGAGATTCATGACGATGTAAGCAAGTCGAG
>CATIMP010000170.1 GCA_949528465.1 Bacteroidota bacterium
AATGCTGCCACGAATACGGCAAAAATCCAGCCTTTTTGGTTGTTTTCTAAAGAGAATTTCATCAACTCATTGGGTTCTTAGTACCTTTGTAAAAATAGCGCATAAATGTCGAATACAACTGCTTTGCTTTCACTTGTTGTTCCTGTCTTTAATGAGGAGGAAAATATTCCATTACTTACGGATCGAATTTGTACGGCACTCAACGGATATACGTTTGAGTTAATTTATGTTGATGACTGCTCCACAGATGCCACACGAGCAGCAATTAAAAAAATGAACAATCCGAAAGTGGTTTTGGTAGAATTGAAAAAAAATTATGGGCAAAGCCTTGCCATGGCAGCTGGATTTGACGTGGCGCAAGGCGAGTATGTCGTTACTTTAGATGGCGACATGCAAAACGACCCAGACGATATTCCCGCCATGCTCGCAAAATTGATTGATGAAGATTGGGATGTGGTTACAGGCGTTCGTCAGAAAAGACAAGACTCTAAACTCAAAACCATTCCTTCCAGAATTGCGAATTTGATTATTCGGAGCACCACTAAACTCAATATTCAAGATCAAGGTTGTGCGCTAAAAGTATTTACCAAAGAAACCGCCAAAAACTTAAACCTGTATGGCGAAATGCACCGCTTTATTAATCTTGCTGCATTTTTGGACGGTGCGCGAATCTCCGAGGTTCCTGTGCGTCACCACGCAAGGCAATTTGGCGTTTCCAAATACGGATTGGGTAGAACTTTTAAAGTAGTTAATGACTTGCTTCTCATCTTATTTCAACGAAAATTTTTGCAAAAACCCATTTACTTTTTTGGCAATATTGGACTGGCATTATTTGGTTCAGGGGCATTGTTGGGGCTTTATTTTGTAGCACTAAAACTAATGGGCGAAGATATTTGGGGACGTCCGCTACTTATTTTGGCGGTGTTGCTTATTGTAGTTGGCGTGCAGTTTTTCAGTATCGGAATTTTATATGATTTATTGATGAAAACGTACTTTGAGTCCCAAGATAAAAAGCCGTTTCGCGTGCGTAAAGTTTCTCGCTTCGATGCGTAAGCAACTACTTAAATGGATACAATTAGGCGTAAGTGCCCTATTTGTGTATTTATTTATCAAACAGCTTGATATAGGTGCATTAGCGACTGTCATTTTTGATGTGCATTGGGGGTTTGTGATTTTGGCAATGGTGTTTTTTGTGTTGTCTCAATACCTGTCTTCATGGCGTTTGTTGGGGGTTTTTAATCATTTTTCATTTAGGTTGCAACCCAGTTCCAACCACCGACTTTACTTGTTGGGGATGTTTTATAACTTCTTCCTGCCGGGCGGTATTGGTGGCGATGCTTACAAGGCACTAAAGCTGCATAAAACATTTGATTGGTCTTGGAAGAAAACAGCTAAGGTATTGGTGTTAGACCGGGCAATAGGTTTGGGTGCGTTGTTGTGCTGTGTTCTTCTTATCGATCCTAAACGCATATTACCAATGGCTTTTGGTTGGCGTATTCCAATTTTTATAGCGCTTATTTTTATTGGGTATTACGCAACGGGGCTTATTTTCAAAAGCAAAGCTATTTATAGAAAAACCTTGTTGTGGAGTTTTGCGGTACAGTTGATGCAATTGTTTAGCGTTGCCAGTATTGTTTTGGCTTTGGGCGTTGAGGTTACATTGATCCAACCCTTACTGCTTGTTTTCTTGCTTTCCGCAGTAGCTTCTATCGTGTCCTTTGCCGGACTTGGGGTTAGAGAATTTTTGTTTTTGCAAAGTGGCAGTTGGCTTGCCATATCTCCTGAACTATCCGCCGCAGTTGGTGTTTGGTTTACACTACTCACCGCAGTGGTATCGTTTATGGGAATTTACTATATGTTTTTTGATAAAAGGCTACGCCTCACTCTTGGTAGTACGAATGAAACCACGCCACAAAATGACGCAACCCCTTCTTAAGTGGGGTGTGTCCAATAGTACCAATATGTTCCTCTAATGCACTTACATCTGCATGTGTTCTGTATACATCGCCGGGCTGCATGGGTTTGTTTTGACGCACAAACTTTTTTCCAGCAATCTGCTCCATCAATTGGATAAATTCCTCTAAAATGATAGGCTGTGCATTTCCGATATTGAATAAACGATAGTTCGGACAAAGCGCTTCATTATCTTTTTCAAGCAATTTTACTATGGCAGCTGCAATATCGTCTAC
>CATIMP010000171.1 GCA_949528465.1 Bacteroidota bacterium
CTTCAGATAAGGCTTTTCGTGCGCTTAATTCTAAGCCTCGGTATTTGGGCGGCACACGAAAATTAAGGTCTAGCGATTTGCTATTTAACGACTTGATTTCAATCCGCAGCTTTTTGCCTTGGGTGTTATGCTCGGCTTTGCCGTAACCTGTCATGGAAAATATCATATCGCTTTATTAAAGCGCAAAGGTACAAAACAAGAGTGGAGTCTTTTACGGGAAACGCTATTGCCACATCGCTGTTTGTTTGTCGCCCCAAATGTAGGCCACCAACTCGGGGTGGTCAATAAAAGGATTTCGGTTGTGTTGGAATTGATAAATCGCATTATTTCTGTTTCGTTCAAAATCATCTACGGGGTCTTGAACGTGCCATTCCAATAAGGTTTGTTTTACGCCGTGATAAGGGCTTTTGCTATGCCAGGCTTGCGTATTGTCCAGTAATTCTAAATCGCGCTCCCCTGTTGTATCGCCTTCATATCGAACAGCCATATAAAAAAGTATGCGGGCTACATCGCCTTTGTCCTCATCTTGGGGTTCAAAAGTGCCGTGGTCGTTTACTTCTTTGTATTTGTTGCCAAAAGTCGTTTCACAGTTCGTTAAGCAGGTATCAAAACTGTGATTGGAGCGTTGTTTATTCATTTGAATATTGCTTGCTCTTAGGTTGTGCACATCGGTGCCTGTCCCTGTGGAGGTCCCAAAATCGCCTCTAGACTTTGCCCAAACGTGTTCTCTGTTCCAGCCTGCGCCACCGTTGTATTCTTGTGCTCCGTCCACCGATTCTCGCGTGTATATCAAGAGCACATTATTCGAATTATTTGGGTCTTTGTCGGACTGATTTAAAATATCCCAGGTGTCGGTACTTGATGCGGTGTAAGGAAATGCTTTGTGGTCGTCTATAATTTCGTGAAGCAGTGCTTTTAGTTCTTCGCCAGCTGCGTTTCGTGCCGGCGCATAATAGGCCTCTACGCTTAAGCCGGGACCGCCATAATTGGGCTTGGTTTCTTGGGTTGGTTCCTCGCTTATACTCGTGGATGCACAACTCCCAAAAAGGAGTGCAAAAGCAATAAATAGAAGTTGTTTTTTCACAACAGTTGATTTATGGTTTCTTAGCGCAAATTATCATCTTTAGCTAAATTTTTTTATGCGTGACAACGATTTAATCTTTACACCAAACTCCTGTAAGCATAGCATCATCTGCACTGTTTAGCGTAAGTACAAAATCACTGCCGTTATAGGTTTTACTCACAATCCCTTTTATGGTTCCCGTACCGGAAGGTAAGGGCAAGTCTTTATAGTTGGCAAAAGCACTGGTTTCCAATAAAAATGTGGTTGTGGCATAGTCTTCGCAGGCTTCTAACGTGCGTTGGGTATCGAAATAATCTTTAGGATCTACAAAGGGTTTTCCTTGTTCCAATGGTGTAACACGCACATTTTCTATCGCTACAAATAGCCCTACATGATTGCTGTTGATTTCAGAAAATTTTGTGGGAACAGGGGTCATGTCGACTGTGGTCTTGGAACGAAACACATGATCTGGAATAGCTAATCTTCGGATGCTTTCCACCTCATCGCCGTCTGTGTTGATTTCACCGCCAATTGAGATAATCCCATTTCCTATTCTAGATTCCCCAATGTATAACCCTTTAAGATCTATATACACCTCTCGCCCCAAATTAAACATGGTGTACGAGGCGGCTTGTTCAATCATAATGTGAATGGCTGCCGTGGGGTTTTCGGGTGCGTCTTGCAGGTATATTTCGTTATAAAAATTTCCTGTACGGTCCGATGAAACCACATAGCCTTTTACCACCACGTCAGATGCAAACGCATGTACACGTCGGTACACAAAATAGTCTTTTAGCTGCGCTATGGATATCACGGTTTTGTCCCCGTTTTCAATCTCGGTAAGCAAAGCGTTAAGTTGTTCGTTTTCCTCCGTGCCTATTTCTGTGGGAATGTCAAACGAATCTTCTTGTTGACATCCAAAAAAAGCAAGTGCAATAAGCAGGAACAAAAGGGTTTTTATGTGTTTTGTAGTGTTCATCGTATTGAGTTTAATGGGTTAAAATCGGATATAGGTATTCAGGAAAAACGTGGTGCCACGACCGTACCAATATTTTGGTCCAAAGCGTCGTTTTTCGCCGTTTACATCTTCTAATAATTCATTGTAATTCGCATTTCTAGATTGTTCAAATCCTCCTGTTTTATAGTCTTGATTGAGCAGGTTATTCACACTCAAAAAAGCGCCTACAAAACGCTTGCCTACACGCCACGATTTGCCCGCCACCATATTCACCACGGCGTAAGGGTCAAATTTTTCTTGTTGCAACAAGATGCGGGCTTGTTCGGGGTCGTAATTTGTAAAGGGTAATCCATCACGGTCTAACAAAAAGTTTTGCGTTCGGTTAATGGGGCTTACGTCCAAATAGGTGTGGTCAAAATAGTTCGCCGTCAGCCCAAACCACCAATAGTTTTCTCTAAATTCAAATCCTAATGAATAGGCTTGTTGCGGGCCGGAAGCCAAACGGATGTTTTTCATTTTGGACGTACCAAAATCCAAATACCCAAAATCGTCAGAGGTTAAATATACATTTGGGTTATTATCGTAAGTATAATGCCCAATGGCTGCTGCGCCTTTTAACTTAAAAGAATGGGAAATTTTACTTTCAATACCTATTTCAATTCCTTCGTGGCGTTTATCAATTCCTTGCATAATTTCTTGCACAAAAGATGAGGTGTCGCCGCCAATGCCTTCCGCAAAAAAGAATGAGATCTCATTGGCATCTTGAATATGGGTATAAAAACCGGTTAGACGCACATTTAGTAGCGGTGAACGATACAGATAACTTACGTCTGCTGCGGTAATCTTCTCTTGCGTAATGGCATCAACCAACGCATTATTTTCGCGGGCATTTGAAAAGCTATTGCGCAAATTTGGCGCACGATTCAGCAACGCACCGTTGACTTGAAACAGGTGTTTTCCTGTAATTTTATAGGCAAATCCTGCCTTTATATTTCCACTGTTAAAAGTTACTTTTTTGCTTTTTCCAAACGATGTTGTTGGATACGCCTCGTGCTTATATTTTCCATTGCGTTGGTAGTGCGTTTGCTTGTATTCTGTTGCTAAAAACCCCGTAATTTTTGGATAGTAAAACCGCAGCATAGCAGCGGCTTCGTTTATGACAGCATCAAATTGATACTGGTACCGCATTTTTTCACCCACGCCAACCATCCGGTTTGGGTTATTTAAATCAAACTGAAAGCCGTCATAGGGGTCAACGTTCAAATACCCTGTTCCACCCAACACATCTAACACCTCCGCAAAATTTTCGGAGTGTAACGACCGATGCTGTAACGTCCCAATAAGCGCGATATTATCGTTGATTTCGGTACGCAGAATAGCGTTGGCACTGAGCTGCCTATCATCAGTGCGGTCTTCATAAAGTACATAGGCTGCTGGAAGGCCAGCTGCAGTATTGGTTAGATTTGCAGCATACATTTGATTCCAATCCAACTGCCCATTTGTCTTAAACTCTTGCAGGTAACGATATGCCCCTTCGTAATCTGGCGCGCTGTTTTGCGTTAAAAAATAGCTTGGTAATTTTTGATAATAGGTAGGACTTGGATTTGTACCGCCGGAATAATCCAATCGACTGTTGCCCACTTCACCAAACTGAAAACCCACATTGGTGCGTAATGTCATTTTGGAGGATAAACGCCATTTGTGGTTGAGCATCACTATAGGCTCAATAATGCGCTTTACTCTGGAATTTCGCAGTTCACCCGATTGCATTCCCCAATAGTCATTGTACTTAATCCCCTTTAAATCAAATACTTCTTGCGTGTTGGGTGATGATTTTCCTCGGCGATTGGGCGTAGCAATAAGCGTTGCATTTAGGCTATGTGTTTTCCATTGTTTTTCTACAGACACAAACAACGATTGGGCGTCGTAAAATGTGCCGTCTTGAAAGCCCGCCTCGCCCCAACGATTTCCAATTGCAAATGCTCCAGACCATCCTTTATTCAGTTGCCCCGTGCCATAGCTTGCCAGCGTGCGATAGTTGTAACTTCTATCTGAATAGGAAAACGTAATGCGGCCGCCTTTTCCATAATTTGACGCGCGTGTGTCTATGTTTGTTGTGCCTAAAATTCCACCGACGAGGTAGTCGGAAGGCACTATTCCCGCGCTTAGCTCTCGGTTGCGCAGCACATCGTTTAGTCCGCCCCAATTGCTCCATTGCGGACGTCCGTTATATAGTTTATTCATCGGCAGGCCGTTCATCATTACCGTAGCGTTATCCGAATCCAATCCCCGAACACGAAAAAACGAAGCGCTAAACTCAAACGCAGCAGTACGTAAAAACACATCTTCTGTGGACTGAAGCAGCCCCGAGATATTGTCCAGTGCGTCGTTTTCATCGCTGAGTTCATCATCGCTAAGGTTGATAATTGCAAGCTGTGCGTTTTGGTAGGGCTCTTCTTCAAAGCCAATCGGTTGCAGTGTAATGCGGACATCATCGCCTGGCGCAGCCACCAAAATAAAGGGTGCATAGCCTTCCAATAAAAACCTAAGGGTTTGTGTGCCTAAAACTGGCATCTGAAAGCTACCGTCTGTGGCTGTTTGCACTTCTATATCGGCAGGAGAAGCCGTAATAAAGACCTGTTGAAGTGGCTGTTGGTCAGGATCTATAACCCGTCCCACTATGGCGTCTTGCGCCCATACATAACCAGAAAATAAAACAGCAAAAAGTAGGTGTCTTGCGTTCATCATTTGGGGATTAATGTTATAAATTTAGCATAAATTTTTTAATTGCTTTTGTTTTGAAAAGGACACTCTATTGCTGGCTCTTCTTGCTTTTTGTTTCTACGTTTGTTTTTGGGCAAGGCAACAAAAACTACGAAATACTTACCGTAGCATTCTATAATGTTGAAAATCTTTTTGATACGCTAAACGATCCCAACACTAAGGACGACGCCCGCACCCCCGAAGGGCGTGACCGCTGGACGGAAGATATCTATGCGCTGAAAGTAAAAAACACCGCCAAAGTATTGGCGGAAATTGGGCGTGAAACCACCAACCAGCCCCCGGCGGTTATTGGGCTTTGCGAAGTGGAAAACAGACAGGTTATTGTCGATGTGCTAAACGACCCGCTTTTAAAACCCTATAACTATGGCATTGTACATATAGACTCGCCAGACGAACGCGGTATAGACGTGGCGCTTATCTATCAGAAAACGCATTTTTTACCCATTTCCTTTAAAAATCATGCCCTGCGCCTGTTTGACAAAGACGGCACACGCGACTATACGCGCGATCAATTGTTGGTATATGGCATGTTGGAAAAAGAGCCGGTGTATGTTCTTGTACACCATTGGCCCTCGCGCAGTGGCGGACAAAAACGCAGCGAACCCAACCGCATAGACGCCGCCGCACTCAACAAAAAGCTGGTGGACTCTGTGTTGCAGCAAAACTCCAAAGCCAAAATTATTAATATGGGCGACTTTAACGACGAGCCTACAAACACAAGTGTCGCCGATGTGCTGCAAACCACCGATAAAAAAAGAAAGGCGCTTAAAAACAACCTGCTCTACACGCCTATGATGGCGTTTTACAAGCAAGGTATTGGCACCTACTGTTACCGTGGAAATTGGAATGTATTAGATCAAATTCATGTATCGGGAGGGTTGCTCAAGGACAAAAAAAACGGCTGGAAATTTTGGAAAGCAGGCATTTACAACAAGCCCTATTTGATAAACAAAGAAGGACGCTACAAAGGCTATCCGTTTAGAAGCTTTGCCGGCGGCCGCTTTTTGGGCGGCTATAGCGACCACTTTGCCGTGTATGCCTATTTGATACGGGAAGTGCGGTAGCCCGCCGGTTAACCGCTTTAAAAAATTTTGTTAACTTAGCATGAAACAACCCCAAATTGTTGACTTCAAATACTTAGCCTAATTCGCTTTTTTTTATTTTTTACAGTTTAGGGGAGTTGGATATACCTGCCTGCGGCAGGCAGGCGAAACGCATAAAAGGCGGATATACGACATTCGTATATCTACAAGTTGTATTTAATACTTTGCCATGGATTCTATCGAAAACCGACTAAATCAAGGTCTAGATTTCATACTTTATCAACTTGATCATGGCAATACCTTAGAGGGCCTAAAGAACGGTCTTCTCTGGTTTGGATTTGAGCAGGTCAAAGAGTGGAAATCAAAATTTGGGTATCAATTTCATGTTTATTCCAATGAACATTTCATAAACAAAAAACCTCACTTTCACATCATTCATAAAGGCGAATCGATCGACTGCCGACTCTTTTTAGATGGCGAATTAATTGATTGCAAAGGTCAATCCAAACTCAATAAAAAGGTACATGAAGCTATTAAATACTTTGTTTCTCAACCAAAAAGAGCGACCATGCTCGCCAAATTTTGGAACAGCAAGAATCCTGACCTATTAGTCCCTGTTGGATAAACACTACATACAACAAGACGTAAAGTCAATATCTTGGACCTAACCCCCCGCTGACTCGCGTCTGTGTTTCGCACCAAAAAAACCCTAACTAAAAAGTGCTTTTAGCTCTGTGGCTTTGTCTGGCGTAAGTTTCCCTGCCAAAATAAGGCTAAGCTGCCTACGGCGTAGGGCGCCATCAAAACGTGTTTGTTCGAGTTCCGTTTCGGGTTGCACGGGCGGTACCTCCACAGGCTTGCCTGCCTTGCTTACGGCAACAAACGTATAAATCGCTTCGTTTACTTTTTCGCGTGTGGTGCCGTCTTGTGTTTCGATCCACACATCAATAAACACCTCCATAGACGTACCAAACGCACGGGATACTTTTGCCTCTAACGTTAGCACACTTCCAAG
>CATIMP010000172.1 GCA_949528465.1 Bacteroidota bacterium
AGATTCCAGTCTGTTATGCCAAGTTTTCCGATTATTCCCGTTTTATAATCTAACACCCTAATGTTTCCGTTATAACGGTCAATTCGGTCTACCGTTCCACGAACGCTAATTGGACTATCAATACCTGCTATGGTTAAAGAAGCGTTCATTTTTTGTTCAAGTGCCAATACCGTTATGGTATTTCCTTTTGCAATTTCTTCTTTTTCAGCGTTTATAGTATGTGTAATATTCCGCTTGATAGCTGCAAATGCCAATACGTTTTTTCCCGAAATATCATGTGGATAAATGGCCTTCACTACTTTTTCGGCAACCGCTTCAATGTTGCTTACCATTGTTGTACAGTCTGCTTCCGTAAGCGCTTTACCAACAAAAGGTGCGTAGAGTTCTTCCAAACAATTATGTACTAATGTCCCGTAAGTGCGATGCGAAAACGATTCTTCTAACTCGTCTTCATCTTTAAGGCCAAGTATATAGCGTTTGTAAAACGCATAGCCATCTTTGATAAATACGTTAAGCGCAGAAGGCGAAAATCCATTTTCGCCTAATTCAGAAAGTTTCTTTAAAACAGATTCGGTTTTCGGTACTGATTTGATCTGCTGTGCTGGAGGGATAAAAACCGCTTCTTGTATCTGCTCGTGCCAGTGATGGGTAGGCGGGCGCTCATATGCCCATTGACGGATAAAGCGGCTGCGTTCGCCAACTTGAACACCGTCTGTAGTGCCATTGTAAAGCAAATACACCTCGCTGGCACGGTACATAAGTCGGTAAAAGTGATAGGTGAAAATGGCGTCTTGCTCCTCTTGGGTAGGAAGGCCAAATTCTTTTTTAACATCATACGGTATCCAAGACGATTGTCCGCCTTGACTGGGTAAAATGCCTTCGTTTACACCTGCTACAAGCACGCGGTCAAAGTCAATCGTTCGCGTTTCCAAAACACCCAAAATTTGAAGCCCTTCAAGTGGGGCACCTACAAAATCAAGCTTTTGCCCGGCGCTTAGTTGCGCATACAAACTGCGCAGTAGCGTAAATGTAATTTCCTCTTGCAACCCCTCCAACACGTCTTTAATTTCACAAAATAAAGCGATAAACTTTTCAACCGCTACCCGATAAACTTCCGTAAGGGATTGCGTTTGCTGTGGTGTATAAAATATGGGCAATAAAGCCAATACATCTTCAAGCCATTGTTCTGGCGTACGCGTTTCACGGAACAACAGCGTTACCAATTCCGAAGCTGACTCTGGTGATGCCTTACGCATAAATGCCGTACTCAAAAAGCTGCGGTGTTCTTTTTTTGCCTGATTCAATACGGTTGTGCAAAATGTGGGGTCGTGTGCTGCAAACAACACGCGCGTTTCCGGCAACGAAAGCAGTGTTTCTACATCTTTATAATAAAAACCTTTAGCTGTTTTTCGAATAGCCATTTTCATAAACGATGAAACAAACATCGCCAACGGATGTTGTTCTAATGGATATCCCATTGTTATGTTGAGTTGTTTGATGTGCGCAGGCAGGGCATATAACAGCGGCAACAAAAGGGATTCGTCTGCAAGCACAACAGCGGTTTTTGACCAGTCGTCTACTGATGAGATTTCTGTCAATAAAGCACCCAATTGTTTGGCTTGACCAACCTGTTGCTGTACCTCAATAACACGAACGTTTTTTGGCGCTTGAAAAGCTTCATGGGCTTGAGTAAATGGTTTTTCTGCATACACGTTCCAGTTTTTTGCATACGTTCGAATAAACGCCCCTGCCTGATGGTATTCATTTTCGAGCATCTGCTTATCAATGTCCCAAAAAATTTGAGCGCGTTCCTGTGACAAAAGTTCTTGTACAAGCTGTGCTTCGCTTGGGCTTAACGCATTAAAACCACAAAAAACAAACTGTGTGATGTTTTTGTGTTGTAGGTAATTTTCCAGTAACGATGTGGCTAATCGGTAACAGCGTCCCGGTATGGCAAGGCCTGTTTGTTCTAATCTAAAAATAAACTCTTGATACATTTGGGGAAGCTGCTCCCAAAAAGCTGTGTAGTTTTTAACGATTTTATCTTGAGTTTCTCCCCATGACCGAATGTTATGCAACGATTTTAAGTAACTAAAAAACGACTCCCGGTTCAGCAAATACTGATCCATGGTGTTAAGGTCTTTTATCAATGGAGAAGACCATCCTAAAAAAGTTTCAAATGAATCAGGCGTTTTGGAGATAATTGTAGCGCGATAGCTTTGATAAAGCGTTTGTTGCTGCTGTAATTCTGTTGCGGGCAACAGCGTACTTATAGACGCCACAAAGTCGTCAATGCTTACCATTTCGGGTAAAATAAGTGGCCCTTGTACGGATTCCGCGATTTCTTTTTGCAAGAAAAGTCGGGCGCGTCGGTTGGGGAGTACAAAACACACGTTTGCCCAATCTACATGTTGGGAAACTAGTTGTTGTACGACACTTCCAAGAAAAGAAATAGGCATAGCCTAAAATAAAAAAACGCGGTGAATTCACCGCGTTTTCTTATACTTTATTTTGTGTTGTAATTAGTTCACTACTTTAAACTCAACACGGCGGTTAATCGCACGACCTTCTTCAGTGTCGTTGCTTGCTTTTGGCATAGACTCGCCAAATGCTTTTGTGCTCAAACGATTTCCGTCTATACCAAGATTCACTAAGTAATCTTTGATTGATGTAGAGCGGTTTTTAGAAAGGGGATTGTTAAACGACTCTTCGCCAGTGTTATCGGCATGACCTTCAATGCTAATATTTGCATCGCTGTTTGCCAATAATACTTTAAGTACTGTTGAAAGACGTTGTACGTCTTGAGAGTCAATGTTGTACTTCTCTAAATCAAAGTTGATGTCGTAATCACCTAACATAGAAAGTGGGAACTCTGGGCAACCGTTGTTTGACGCTGGACCTGCTACTGCTGGACACTTATCGTCTTTGTCTGCAACGCTATCGCCGTCTGCATCTGGACAACCATTCATTGCTTTGCTACCTGCTGCATTTGGACATGCATCATCTGCATCTGTAATGCCATCGCCGTCTGCATCTGGGCAACCGTTAAGCGCTGCAACACCTGCTACATTTGGACATGCATCGTCTGCATCTTTAACACCATCGCCGTCTGCATCTGGGCAGCCGTTAAGTGCTGCTAATCCAGCTGTTAAAGGACAATCGTCATCGCTGTTTTTAATACCATCACCATCGTCATCTGGGCAACCATTTAGGCTTTCAACACCTGCCACATCTGGACATGCATCAACACTGTCTTTTACACCATCTCTGTCAGAATCGCCATCGCCAAAAGCGAATGAGAAACCTGCCAAGTGTTGTAAGTGAGAGATTCCTCCCATGTCATTTCCTAAAAGGCCATCCAGTTCAGCTGAATAGAATTTGTACGTGGTTTTAAGGGTTAAAGCAAATGCGTCGCTAAACCAATAGTTTAAACCAAGTCCTGCATAAGCAACAAAAAACTCTTCTGTATCGCTTGAGATTCCACTAAGGCCGCCGGCAATACCAACACCCCCACGAAGCGAAGGATCAAACTTTCCAAGGTTAACAATTTGATTAGCAGAAAGGGATGTCCCTAAATCTACACTGTAATAAAGATCTTCAACACCCGATTCGCGGTCTATATCGTTGACAGTACCTGCCAAATCTACAGAAAAACCACCTCCAATGTACCTAGAAATTTCAAGGTAAGATAAATTTGAACTGACGTGTGTTTCGCCATCCTTACCATCAAGATTAAGGTTTAAGGCGTTAGTACCCAAGGTAATACTCCAAGGATTTGTATCGTTCTGCGCTGTAACGTTGGCGGTAAAACCAACCAGCATAAGCAATGTAAATAAATAATTTTTCATTTCTTCCATTATAATTAGTTACGCGAAAATAATAAAAAAACGCGGTGAAATCACCGCGTTTTTTTAATTTATACCTAATTATAATGCTATTTCACTACTTTTATTTCAACGCGGCGGTTAGCGGCGCGGCCTTCTTTAGTAGTATTGTTCCCTTTTGGTGTAGTTTCACCATACCCTTTTGTACTCATACGATTTGCTCTAATTCCAGCATCTTTTAAGCGTTTCATTATGTGTTTTGCTCTTTTATCAGAAAGCGATTTATTATATGATGATGATCCCGTATTGTCTGTATGTCCTTCAATTCTGATATTCGTATAAGGGTTTGAATTTAAAACATTAACCACTGTTCTTAGTTTGTTATTCAATGCAGAACGTGAGTTAACGTCGTGTTCGTCAGAATCAAAATAGACCACAAAGTCCGACAATAACGACAAAGGGTATTCTGGCATCGTCATTTTTGGTTTTTCTTGCTTTTCGGCTACAACAGGGCAACCGTTATTTGAAGAGGGGCCTGCTTTTCTTGGGCATCTATCCTTTTTGTCAGCAATGCCATCGCCGTCTCTGTCAGGACATCCGTTTAATGACGCTATTCCTGCTACATTTGGGCAGGCGTCATCTGCATCTTTAATGCCATCGTCGTCAGCATCTGGACAACCGTTGAGTGCCATTAAGCCTGCCATCATTGGGCAATCATCGTCACTATTTTTAATGCCGTCGCCATCGTCATCAGGACAACCATTTAGGCTTTCAAGACCTGCAATTCCAGGACAAGCATCTTCGCTGTCTTTGACCCCGTCTTTGTCCGAATCACTCTCGCCACCAAAGGCAAAAGAAAGGCCTAATAAGTGTTGAAGGTGGCTTTCACCACCATTATCGTTACCAATTAAACCGTCAAATTCTTTTGAATAAACCTTATATGTCGATTTAAGCGTTAACGCTATGGCGTCGTTAAACCAATAATTTAAGCCTGCTCCTCCGTATACAACAAAAAAGTCTTTGTCATTGTCTGCCATTCCGCTAAGGCCGCCTACAAGACCAAAACCTCCTCGAAGGGTGGGCTCAAATTTTCCTAAATTTACAATTCTATTGGCTGAAAGTGACGTTCCAAGATCAATGCCGTAGTACAAGTCGTCTCCGCCAGATTCGCGATCTAAGTTATTTATGGTTCCTGCTAAATCGATAGAAAAACCCCCGCCTAAATAGCGTGAAACCTCTAAGTACGAAAAGTTTGGAGAAATATGTGTTTCTCCATCTTTACCGTCAAGCAACAGGTTTACTGCGTTCGTTCCCACGGTAAGTTTCCATGGGTTGTCTTGATTTTGTGAAAAAGTGTGTGTTGAAAATGCTATACACAATAGCATGGTATATACATGGTATTTCATAATAAGTAGATTAATTTGTTAGACCAAATGTACTAAACTTCTTTTAAAAAAAGGGGCATTTTTATGTAAACAAGGGTTTTTTGTTTAATTATGAGTGAACTATTTCGCAAGACAGAGGCATATGCGTTTATTTGACTCTCATGATTTTTATCGTACGCTCCTGTTTTGTAATCCAACAAAAAAGTTTCCTTGTTTTTTGCTATTACAAATCGGTCTGGACGAACAATTTCGCCTGTTTCTGTAAGTAGTGGTCGCTCACAATACACCTTGTGAGCTGGGTCAAAAAAGTTCTTTAAATCCTTATGATAAACAACCGCTTCAATTTGAGTTTTTAATTCCTCGTATTTTATATCGCCTAATAATTCTTTTGCTTTCGACTGTTCCAAGGCGTGGATAAGATCTTGTGGTACCTCAATGTGCGCCATTATCTCATGAAACAACAGTCCGTATTGTGCTTCATCGGATTTTTTAAACGGCTTTGGAATAGTGGTTATGGTGTGTGACAAGTTAAACTTCCACGGAATTGTGATTGTACTTCTTTGCTTGGTTGTTTTACTTGGGATTTTCCGCTTACCAAACACTACATTTTTTTCCAGTAAGTCTGGGAAAAGCTGCGTAAACACATCTGCTAAATTATTGGGGGTGCTATTTGTTTTTCCTTTTTGGGTAAAAATGTGAAGTTCTTCAACGGGTCGTGTCATTGCCACATAAAGCGTATTTAATGTATCCATTACCGCTTGCGAAAAATAGGTTTCATAGGTTTTCTTGGCGCCATCGCCCATGGCATTAAGCCTTTTGTTGACAGGGAGTAACATTTCTTCAAAGGGAGCATAGGCGTCTTTTGGCAAAGGATACCACGCGTAGGTCGTGTTTTTACTCATCCAAACAGCATCTGAAAAAGGAAGAATAACCGCCGGAAACGCCAAACCTTTTGCCTTGTGTATGGTCATAATTTGAACAGCATCTCTATCCTCGGGGGGGTGTATCATCCAACTTTCTTTTTTTTGTTCCCAATGTGCAAGCAACTCTGTGGTGGTCGCTTCTTTTTTGGCGTGAAGTTTGGCTACTTCGTCCAGAAAGGCTTGAAGGTGTGCCGTTAGCTTTTCGTTTAATGAAAATGCCCAAATGGCATACTCTAAAGCGGCATAAAGGGTAAGTTGTTGAAAAACCTTAAAATCAAATTTTTCAGACGTGCATTCCAAAAGAACAACTGCCAAAGGACGGTTAAACTGTTGCTGCGTCCATACATTTGGGTCTTGTTGTTGCAACGCAAATCGTTCTAAAACAGCATACTGACTAATACGGCTTTTAGGCTCTAAACGAAGTTTTACCAAGTGCATTAAAAACTGCACTTCTAAGCTTTGTCCTACAAGTAACGCATCGGAAGAGGTGATGGGAATTTCTGCTTCTGTTAGCGCGTTAGCCATTTGTATTGCCTGGTCATTTTTTCTAACCAGCACGCAAATATCCTTTTTCTTGAAGCCGTGATTCAAGCAATCATTTACTTTATCAACTACAGCACGTTGATATGCGAGAACCTGCTCCTCTTTAATTTTTCCTTCAATAGTGTCAATTGTAATATAACCGCCTCCTTTAGTGTTAGCCAGCTGGTTACACGAATCTGTATAGAGTTTTTGTTGCGCTTTTAGTGGTAAAAATTGTGCTGCTTTTGAAAAAAAAGCATTGTTAAACGATACTATCGCCGCCCCGCTCCGGTAGTTTGTGGGTAAGTTTTCCACTTCGGGAGTTGTTGAAAAAGGAACTTCCTTATTTGACAATTTCATAAACTGCTCAGGGTTTCCCCCGCGCCACCTGTAAATAGACTGTTTGGCGTCGCCGACAAGTACAAGCGATCCCTTACGTTGGTCGTCTTCTAATGCGTGTGAAAAAAGCGGATGCAAATTTGACCACTGTAATTCAGAAGTGTCCTGAAATTCGTCCACAAAAAAATGTTGATAGCGAACACCCAAACGCTCGTAAATAAAGGGAGTTGGCGTATCTTTTATATTATCAGCAATATGTTTATTAAAGAACCCCAACAAACGGCTATTGCGTTGGTCTTGCAATACATTTACTTCTTGTCCAATGCGTTGCATCAACGATAGCGGCACTATATTTTTTCGAAGCAATTCCAAAAGCGAAACCTGCCGCCAATACGTACTATAAGATTCCAAAAAATCAACAATGTTTTCTGTTATCGGGTCTATTAATGCCTGGTACTGTTTTGCGTCTGATTTTATAAAAACACCCTTTTCCATGCTTTTCTGCATGGTTGTGTTCAATGGATCTTTTCCCCATTCGCCTTGTTGCACTGAGCGCAGTAATTTAGGTAACGTTTGCCGAGGAAATAAATCATCTTCTAAATTCGATTGTTGAAAAAACGCCAAAATAGTAGTTGCCTTTTCCTTGAATGGAGTTTTAATCGTGGTAATTTGATTGGTAATTTTCTTGTCCAATGCTGTAAATGCATCCATCGGCATTTCAGATAAAGTCGTCAACGGCTCCATGTGGTTTTCGTTGATAAACATTTGGGCAACATCGGACACATCTTTTGTTACGTCCCATGATTTTGACTTGTCTGCTTTTTGCAACACATAAGCGACAAGTATTTTGGTAAGTACTTTATCCTCGCCTGCTTCGCTGAGAATTCTTTCAACAACTTCAGCCATGAAATCTTTGCTGTCTAAAGCAACGTCAAAACGAGCGTTCAATCCAAAATCCCGCGCAAATGTTCGAATAATTTGATGCGTCAGTTTATCAATAGTAGAAACATTAAGCTGTCCAAAATGGTGAAGTGTGTATAGGTATGCTTTTTCGGATCGTTTGTGTAGCTCGATAGCCGAAATTTCACAGAGCGCCACAAGCTCCCTAAACATATTGTCTTGTTCCGCTGTTTTAATATTAGATGCAAAACATTCCAGTTTTTCTAGAATACGCTGCTTCATTTCTTGAGCCGCTTTATTGGTAAACGTAATCGCGAGCAAGCGCTGCACTTGATTTGGATATGGGTTACTCAACAGCCGATATAAAAAGGAACGCACAAGCGTATGCGTTTTTCCCGATCCTGCAGAGGCGTTGTAAATTATAAATGGAGGCATTTTTGCGCTAGTCATGTCGTGTTCTAAAGGACTTTATTAAATATAGGAATATATGCCTAAATTTGTACAAATTAAAATATATAAAAATGGCTTTTGAACTTCCTTCTTTACCCTATGCTACAGATGCATTGGAACCACATATTGACGCGCGTACCATGGAAATACATCATGGTAAACACCATAACGGATATACAACAAAACTTAATGCCGCCATTGCAGGCACAGCATTAGAGGGCAACAGTATTGATGCTATTCTTTCCGAATTAGACATGAGCAACGCTGCCGTTCGCAATAATGGTGGTGGCTACTACAATCACTGCTTGTTTTGGGAGGTAATGAGCCCTGACGCAGGAGAAATGTCTCCTGAGTTAAGCGAAGCAATTAACAAGGCGTTTGGGTCTTTTGATGGCTTTAAAGATGCTTTTTCAAAAGCTGCTGCAACTCAATTTGGTTCGGGATGGGCTTGGCTTTGTGTACATGAAGATGGCAGCTTAGATGTGTGTGGAACACCAAATCAAGACAATCCGTTAATGCCAAACGTCGGCTGTGGCGGTACTCCTGTGCTCGGATTGGATGTTTGGGAGCATGCATATTACCTAAATTACCAAAATCGTCGTCCAGACTACATTGAAGCGTTCTTTAATGTTGTTAACTGGAGTGAAGTCAGCAAACGCTACGCTACGCGCTAATTATCAATCAGTTATAAAAACAGAAAAGAGGGCTTTTGGCCCTCTTTTTTTGTGTAAAATAAAAAAGGTGGAAAGAATCCACCTTTTTTGCCCCAAATCTTACCATGAACTTAACCTACTTATGTTATGGCTTTGCTAATAT
>CATIMP010000173.1 GCA_949528465.1 Bacteroidota bacterium
AAAAGAAGAATTACAGTCAAAAATTGAAAATCCATCACTTAGTAGTTCGAACCTTGAGTTGGCTATTGATAAAGCCCTTACATTATCCGAATCTCTCGAGAAGATTTGGGAAGATGGAGATTTAAAACAAAGACAGAAACTACAAAATTTAGTCTTTCCATCCGGGTTGGGTTACGACAAGTCAAACGACCGAGTTCGAACCCCAAAAGTGAACGCTATTTTTGACTCAATTCCGATTTTATCGAAGGAAATCTCAAACATGAAAAAAGGAGAACCAATTCCTGTGAATCAATTCTCCGATTTAGTGACCCAGGGAGGATTCGAACCCCCAACCCTCAGAGCCGAAATCTGATATTCTATCCAGTTGAACTACTGGGCCAATGGTTCGCAAAAATACACTATTGAATCTGTTTGAAGTAACTTTTACCCAAACTATTCAAGATGATATCAGTACATATAAACATACATCAATCTACAGTTAATGCATTTAAAAATCCATAAAAAGCAGGTTTTGGATTTAATTCTTCATCGTAAATACAAGGCCAGTCACGAAGCTTAAAAAAACGATTTATCCATGTATCCCGATCGTTAAATCCCCAAAAAGTAATGCCGTATTGCTGCTTTTTTGGAACTATCTCTTGATACATCTGAACAAGGTCTGCATACTTTTTTGCCTGTGCTAACCGCATCTCATCTGTTAATTTATTATATAATTGAATGCCGCCTCCCTTGCTATCGTCATGAGTATTAAAAATAACATCTACTTCGGATAAATGAATTTGCAAACCTGTATCAGCAGCCCTTTGTAACGTATAGGCAATTACCTCATTTGGAATATCCATTCGTATATGCATTTGAAAACCAATACCTGAAATTGGCACATCCCGCCGTTGAAAATCCTCCACCATCTTCATCATGGAGTTAAATTTTAATGTATCTCGCTCAATGTTAAAGTCATTATAAAACAACACTGCGTCAGGGTCTGCCTCGTGTGCATAGCGAAAGGCTTTTTCTATATACTCCTCGCCCATAGTTGCATACCAAATACTCTCTTTTCTGTATCCAGATCCCCTGGTGTTAAAGCCTTCATTTACTACATCCCAGCCATCAACAATGCCCTTATAGCGACCAACATACTTTTGTATGTAGGTTTTCATAAAGGTATCTAGCCATTCGGGATTCTTTTTTGCTTTTTTTACAACCCATGTAGGGGTAGCACTATGCCAAATTAAAGTATGTCCAAACAATCGCTGGTTGTTTGCTTTGGTGTAGTCTACTATGCTATCTACACGCGCCCATTGATATGCGTTTTCTCTTGGTGCAATTTGATACATTTTCATATCGCTGCCAGCGGTGTAACTATCAAAGTGGTGCTTTTGGAGATGGCTTAACTCTTTGTCCTGCATAAAGGGGACAAAACGTATAGATGAGCCAACAGGGAAACCAGCGGCTTCTTTTAAGGCTGATTCTTGAATTTCTTGGGCAAAACAAAAAACGTGTAGCGCCAAAAAAAAGGACAAAAATATGTTATTCATGTATTGAATTATTTTTCAATAATTATATAGTAATACACGCAAAAAACTTATAATTTTTAGTGCAATATTTATAATGTATAATCTAAAGAATGTGTGGTTAAGAGAGTTTTTGACGTACGATAGCCGAAATGGTTTTCCCATCCGCTTTACCTGCCATAGCCTTGGATGCCATACCCATGACCTTTCCCATATCTTTCATTCCTTCGGCATTTGTTTGTGCAATAATACCTTCAATGATTTCCGCAATGGCTGCTTCATCTAATTGCTCAGGCAAAAACTGCTCAATGATTTTAATTTGCGCTTCTTCAGGCTCAGCTAAATCTTCACGTCCTTGCTGACGAAAGATTTCAGCGCTATCTTTTCGCTGTTTTACCAATTTTTGAACCAACTTAATTTCATCCTCTGGAGTAAGCGCTTTGGCACCAGCTTGTGTTTGTGTCAATAAAATAGCAGATTTTATGGCACGCAGCGACTCTAGTGCAACGCTGTCTTTAGCTTTCATGGCGGTTTTAAGCTGTTGGGTAACTTGTTCTTGTAAACTCATATTTAATCAACATTATCGTGTAAAAAAGAATTATTTGTGCGGAATTGAAGTTCGTCTTTACTGTCCGTACTCAGGCTTGTCCTTGATGCAGACGCACCATTTTCTGGTTCGTCTAGTTCGATCTCTTGCCGTTTGTAAGCGGGTTCGCGTTCCAAATCCTCCACCCTACTATTTTGGTTAAAACGATAATTGAATTGCTTTAGTTTTTCTCTTCGTTCCTCTGTTCTTCGGGATAAACCTTCTTCAATGGTACCTTCAATTGGTGAAAACGGCTTTTGCGTTTCTACGATTGGTTTCTCTTCAATTTTTGTCGTTTGCATCACAGGTGCAGGTTCTTCATCCATTTCCAAAACATAACGTTTCACTTCGCCTTCATTAGATTGCGTACTCGCAGGTTGGCTATCGTCGTCCAATTGGAACAATACTGCTGGTGCTTCTTGTTGTGGTGGTTGTGCAGTTAAAGGGGCATCTAATGGCGATTTTTTCTGCGGTTCTGGAACAACTACCTCAGCGTCTACTACTTCAATATCGTGGACTGAAGGTGTAATGTCGTGAATTTTAAACGATCCCATTTCGGTAGTTTTTGCAGTTTCTACGGGGACACTAACCGCTTCAAAAGAGACGTCTAGCGCACGTAAGGCTTCTGTGGTAGGCACATGCCCCTCAAAGGTGGTTGGTTCTTCCATTTTCTCCTCTGAAACAGCTTTAGAAGGTACAACTTCAGCTTCAAAAAGTGGAATTTGTCCAACAGATAAATCGTGAGTAACCTTTTGGTCGTCATCTAAAGAGTGAATAATTTTTTGTGGGTCTGCATGTACTATTTCTTGCTGCATATCGGGTGCAAAACCAGTTGCAATAATCGTAACTGTAATCGCATTGTCAATGGTTTCGTCCTCGCCAATTCCCATAATAATATTGGTATTATTCCCCGCTTCTTTCTGTATAAATTCATTAATTCCACTAATCTCGTCAATGGTAACTTCATCACTGCCAGAAACGATAAGCAGTAACACGTTTTTAGCACCTAAAATTTTATTGTCGTTTAACAAAGGAGAGTCTAAAGCTTGCACGATAGCCTCATTTGCCCGTTGGCTACCAGATGCCGTTCCAGAACCCATTATGGCAGTTCCGCTATTGGCTAAAACGGTCTTGGCATCTTTAAGGTCAATGTTTTGGGTGTAATGATTTGTAATAACCTCTGCTATACCACGCGACGCATTTGCCAATACTTCATCTGCTTTTGCAAAGCCTTGCTTGAAGCCTAAATCGCCATATACCTCTCGCAATTTATTGTTGTTAATAACAATAAGCGAGTCAACGTGTTTACGTAAGTTATTTAAACCCTGCTGCGCCTGTTCGTTTCGCGTTTTTCCCTCAAACTGAAAAGGCATCGTAACAATCCCAACGGTTAAAATGCCAAGTTCTTGCGCCAATTTTGCAATAACTGGTGCAGCTCCGGTACCCGTTCCGCCGCCCATTCCCGCAGTGATAAACACCATTTTAGTATTCACATGCAAGGCATCAGAAATTTGGTCTAAGTTTTCAATGGCTGATTGCGCGCCAACTTCCGGGTCTGCGCCTGCACCTAATCCTTCGGTTAGCGAAACGCCAAGCTGAATTTTATTTGGAACGGGGCTGTTTTCAAGTGCTTGAGCGTCGGTGTTACAAACCACAAAGTCCACACCGTTGATACCTTGACGGTACATGTAATTTAAGGCATTGCTGCCGCCGCCGCCAACTCCAATAACCTTGATGACGTTGCTCCTGTTTTTAGGTAAATCGAATGTGATATTATCAAATGAATCCATAGGAAAATTTTATTCTGCGCTTTCTAAAAATGTTTTTAATTTCTCTGTAAATCGGTCAATTACTGAACTGCGTTTAGCAGGTTTATCTGACAAAGGTTGTGGTGTCTCTCCTTCTGCAGCTGGCTCCTGAGCTTCGTCCAAGCATGGTAATTGATTTGCTGCAGCATTCATCACCAAGCCAACAGCCGTTGCATAAAGCGGGCTTGTCATGGTTTTGTCTGTGTCCCCCGCAAGATGCTCGTTTGGATATCCAATCCGCGTATCCATACCCGTAATGTACTCGACAAGTTGTTTTAGGTGCTTTAGCTGACTTCCGCCGCCTGTGAGTACAATACCTGCAATGAGCTTTTTCTTTTGCTCCTCGTGTCCGTAATTTTTTATCTCTGCATACACTTGCTCAATGATTTCTTGAACACGTGCATGAATAATTTTCGATAAGTTCTTTAACGTAATTTCTTTTGGATCGCGTCCTCGAAGACCAGGAATTGAAACAATTTCGTTGTCTTTATTTTCGCCTGGCCATGCTGACCCGAATTTAATTTTAAGCAGTTCTGCTTGTTTCTCAATAATAGAACAACCTTCTTTAATGTCTTCTGTAATCACATTTCCACCAAAAGGAATTACTGCAGTGTGGCGAATAATACCATCTTTAAAAATGGCCAAGTCTGTTGTTCCGCCCCCAATATCAATAAGTGCAACTCCTGCTTCTTTTTCTTCCTGACTAAGCACTGCGTCAGCAGAAGCAAGTGGCTCAAGGGTGATGCCTCCAAAATCTAGTCCTGCAGATTTTACACACCGCATGATATTTCGAATAGAGGAAACTTGCCCTACAACAACATGAAAATTAGCTTCTAAACGTCCGCCATACATGCCTATTGGCTCTTTAATTTCTGCCTGGCCATCAACTTTGTATTCTTGAGGTAATACATGAATAATCTCTTCACCTGGAAGCATTACCAACTTAAATACCTGATTTTTTAGACGTTCAATATCTGCCTCATCAATTACAGCATCCGGGTTGGTACGTGTGATATAATCACTGTGTTGCAAACTACGAATATGCTGACCCGCTATACCCACCACAACACTTTCAATTTTTTTGCCCGACACGCCCTCTGCTTCTTGCGCAGCAGCCTGAATAGACTGTATCGTTTGGGTAATATTATTTACCACACCGCGGTGAACGCCCTGGCTTTTTGATTTTCCAATACCTACGATTTCTAACTTGTCGTATTCATTCTTTGTGCCTAACATCGCCACTATTTTGGTGGTTCCAATGTCTAATCCAACGGCTAATTTCTCTTGCTCCATATCATGTTTTATTTTGAACAAACTACTTGTCCGTGAAACGAAAGGTTTACTTTTTTATAGGTTTTTAGTACAGTGCTGTCTTGCATTTTGGCATAAAAAGCTTTGTATTTTTTAAATTTTTGTTCGAGCTGATTTGGTGTACCCAATACAATTTGATACGTCTCTTGACGCGGTTCTAAAGCCAATCCCTCAGGAAGCCATTCATAAGCAACCACATGGTCAGACATAAAAGCATCTTGTGCTGTTTTTTGAATAGCGTCAATAAGTAAAAGGCGTTGTTCAGCAGTTGGATTCCCATAAAAAATGGGAACTACAACAGACTCGTTTTTTGAAAGTGGAAATGGTACTCCACTTGCATCAATATAATAACTACTATCGCCCTCTATGCGCACAATTGGTAATTTGGATGTAACGTGAACGCCTATTCCTCCGTCAATGAATACGTAGCTTTGAGCATCTTCGACCCAAGCATTTTGATTAAGCGTTTGTTCAATGTTTCTCAAATTTAGACCACTTTTGAACGCAGATGCACTATCACTCAATACAACTTTCAACAATTTATTAACGGAGTCTTGCGCAATCAATCTTGGGCGATTATCAGCCCAACGGATTGCTTCCAAATGTACTTCGCGCTGCCCATTTCGTTGGTGCATAAAAACACCAAGTGTCACCAATATAACGACCAAAATTGAAGCCACAATCATTTTATTCATGGTGTTGATTTTTAAGGGTTTGCATAATATTTGATACTTCAAAAGCAATGTCACCAGCACCCATAATTGCCACAACTTCAGATGTAGAATTTGCCACTTTTTGAGCAAGTACTGTTTTGGAAACTAATGCGGTATTGGAATGCGTTTCGGCTACCAACATTTGGCTCGTAACCCCTTCCATAGGTAACTCGCGAGCTGGATAAATATCCAAAAGCAGCACTTCGTCAAAGCGAGCGAGCGCTTCTTTGAAGCCATTAGCAAAGTCGCGCGTACGCGAAAACAAATGCGGTTGGAATACTCCCAGTTTTCTTTTGTTTGGGTAAAACGATTCGAGCGCATCCACAACAGCGTTAATTTCGGTTGGATGATGTGCATAATCGTCTACTAAAATTTTGGGCGAAGTCATGCGTAAACTAAACCTACGGTCAACACCCTTAAATGTTGCCAAACCGATTCGCAAGGTTGCTGCGTCACAGCCTACTTCCAGCGCCAACGCCAATGCAGCGGCAGCATTCATCAAGTTGTGTTTGCCTGGATAAGGCAATTTTAGATTTGAAATTGTGATTTCTGGCGTTTGAAAATCGAAAATATAACAGCCCTCTTGTGTGTGTAGATTTACCACACGATGCGTCCCAACATCCAGTCCAAACATATTCCCGTCAACGGCTAATCCATGGCAAATAAATCGTTTTTCTGGGGAAACTTTAGCAGCAAACGCATTGAATGTTTTGGTGAGTTCATCTGATGTTCCGTAAATATCCAAATGGTCTGCGTCCATAGACGTAAGCGCAATTGCCGTAGGAGATAAATGCATAAAAGAACGATCAAACTCATCAGCCTCTACCACCATCACATCTTGCCCTTCAAGTAAAAAATTACTTCCAATATTTTCTGCTATTCCACCCAAAAATGCTGTGATTTTTTTACCACTTGCACGCAACAAATGTGTTAGCAACGAGGTAGTAGTGGTTTTGCCATGTGTCCCCGCAACGGCCAGACACGGCATAGTCGCGCTGATTTCACCAATAACTTCGGCTCTTTTCTGAAGGGCAAATCCACCCGTGCGAAAAAAGTTCAGCAAAGGCGAATCTGCAGGTATTGCAGGGGTGTAAATCACTTTGGTGTGAGCAGGATTTGTGAATATTGTTGGTATAACTGTAACATCATCACTATCTGTGACTGTGGCACCCAGTGCCACTAACTTTTCAGTGAGCGGGGTCAAGTTGCGATCATAGCCGGCAACAGCGTGGCCTTGCGCCAAGAAATATTGCGCCGCACCAGACATCCCAATGCCGCCAATTCCCACAAAAAATACCGGTGCTTTATTCATCAGAAATGAGTTGGGTTAATTTTTTTACAATCTCTTTTGTGGCATTTGGGTGCGCAAATGATTTGATATTCTCACCAAGTGAAATTCGCAATGCTTCGTCTTCAATCAGTAATTTGAGGGAAGGCCAAAACGTTTTATCTGCATCTCGTTCTACCACCATTTTAGCAGCCTTTTTGTCTACAAGTGCTTGTGCATTTTTTTCTTGATGATTTTCTGCAACATTAGGCGATGGGATAAACAAGGTTGGTTTACCCATCAAACACAATTCCGAAATGGCTAATGCACCTGCGCGCGATACCACAAGGTCTGCGGCTGCATATGCCGCAGGCATATGGTCGATGAACGGAACCACATGGGTGTTTTCGTTTGCGAGGGGTTGGTATTCAGCAGCGTAAAGGTTTCCGCATTGCCAGATGAGTTGAACGTCGAGTTGTTGGATGTCATGCAAATGATTTTTGATGAGTTGATTGATTTTTTTTGCACCCAAACTTCCACCCATAACCAAAAGGGTAAATTTGTTTGCATCGATTCCTAAGGTTTTACAAGCCTTAGCCTTTGAAATATCTTGCAATAGCGCAGCACGAACTGGATTTCCAGTGACGGAAGATTTTGATTTTGGAAAGAATTTCTGTGCTGCAGAACTCCCCAAACAAATGGCATGAGCGCGTTGCGCTAGTTGTTTGTTCGTGACACCAGGAAAAGCATTTTGCTCTTGTAACAAAGAAGGAATTCTAAGAAGTGACGCCACAAACACCAAAGGGCCACTTGCAAAACCACCCGTACCTACCACGGCACTGGGACGAAATCGAACTAAAATAGCGAACGCTTGTAGCAAACTCCAACCTAACTTTAGTGGAAACAACAAATTGCGTAACATATTTTTTCTGTCAAATCCCGAAATCCACAATCCAATAATGCGATAACCCGCTTTGGGCACACGATGCATTTCCATACGGTTATAAGCCCCAACAAAAAGAATAGAAGCTTCTGGAAATTGCCCTTTTACTTCATCCGCAATTGCCAATGCCGGGAAAATATGCCCTCCCGTTCCGCCTCCCGAAATGATAAGTTTAAGCTTCATCACTAAATGCTGCTAAAGGGTTAGACTCATTTTCTTGTATTGCTGCTTTTCGATTGGCACTTACACTCAAAATAATACCGACTGCTAAAAAAGTCATCCAAAGCGATGTTCCACCACTACTAATCAGTGGCAACGGTTGTCCTGTTACAGGCAACAACGCAACCGCAACACCCATATTAATAAAGGCTTGCGTAACGATTGGTATTCCCATAGCTAAAATCAATAATTGCCCAAAAAAGCTTTCCGATTTGTTGGCGTTTATCAAGATGCGTAGCAACAACAATAGAAACAAGAACAGTAAAAATAATGCACCAAGCATTCCGTATTCTTCAGCAATAATGGCATAAATAAAATCCGATGAACTTTGAGGCAAGACATTTTTCATCATGCTTTTTCCAGCGCCAATACCCACAACGCCACCCACTGCAACTGCCGCTTTTGCGCGTTCAATTTGGTAATCGGTTGTGTTGGTCCCATTTCCCGAAAAACTCTCAATTCGACTCACCCATGTGTCTACGCGGTTTAGAAAAGCATCTGGATAGGCTTTTGCAAGCAAAACAAATATGACCAATCCCAAAATTGCTACACCTAGCATGCCAAGTAAGTACTTTACCGGATATCCACCTAAAAAAGCCACGACCGCAACCATAAATAATAAAAGTAACGCAGTGGATAAGTTTGCAGGTAGAATCAATGAAACGATAAGAAATACAGGAAGCCAAAGAGGTAAAAGACTTTCGACAAAACGAATTTTAACTTCGCGCTTGGTCGCAAAATAATCAGCAACATAAGCCAATAAAACCACTGTTGCGAGCGTGGATGTTTGGAACGACATTCCTAAAATGGGAATATTTAACCACCGACTTGCGTTTGCGCCATCAATAGTTGTGCCTTGCAAAGCGGTTATTGTCAGTAAAATAACGACTATTGGAATTCCGATTTTGGCAAGCCCAGAAAAATATCGGAATGGCATCAAATGCACAGTATACATAATCACCCAACCAACGCAAACAATAGCAACGTGCTTAAGTAAATGACCAAAAACAGAGCCCGAACCTACAACATAAACCAAATTAGAACTGGCGCTGTAGACAGGTAAAAAGGAGAAAATGGAAAGTAATACCACTATTCCCCAAATAGATTTGTCACCCTGTAAGTACTGACTTAATTTCATGTTTATAGCTTTCGAACGGCTGCTTTAAATTGATTTCCTCTATCCTCGTAATTTTCAAATAAATCGAAACTTGCACATGCTGGCGAAAGCAATACTGCATCCCCTTTACCAGATAATTTATATGCTGATTTTACCGCCACATCCATACTTTTTGCCTCAACAAGCACATCAACAACTGGAAAAAAAACATCCATAAGTTTTTGATTATCAACACCCAAACAAACTATTGCTTTTACTTTTTCGTGTACCAAAGGCAATAAGCTCGTGTAGTCATTTCCTTTGTCAACTCCGCCAACAATCCATACGGTTGGTTTAGTCATACTGTCAAGGGCAAAAAAGGTTGCGTTAACATTTGTGGCTTTAGAATCGTTGATGTAAGCAACTTTTAAGATATTAACCACATGTTCAAGGCGATGCGGCGCCCCCTGAAACGTCTGCAAACTGGCTTGTATTTCTTGATTACTCAATTGAAAAAGTTGTGCTATTGTGGCGGCAGCCATAGCGTTTTTAGCATTGTGGCGACCGCGAAGCGAAGGGTTATCAATTGCAAACATAGGAGTTGAATTAGCGTTAGGATATGGATGCTGTTTTGCTTTCACGTCGTGTCGGGCTATGCCCGATGCGATGGACTTATCTTCAGCATCGTATAGAAAATGATTGGTATCGGTTTGGTTTTTTATTATGTTAAATTTAGCATCAGAATACGCCTCAAAAGAGTTGTCGTATCGATCTAAATGATCTGGCGTAAGGTTCGTAATTACTGCAATATGTGGATGGAATTTTTGAATGTGTTCTAACTGAAAACTACTGATTTCCAATACATACACTTCGTGTTGGTCTTCAATAACCGCTTTGGCAAAGCTGTTGCCAATATTTCCTGCCAGTCCAGCGTTTACACCACTTTCTGTAAGCAAATGATGTGTGAGCATGGCAGTGGTGGTTTTGCCGTTACTCCCTGTGATACCAATAAGCGTTGCTTTGGTATAATTACTTGCAAATTCAATTTCTGAAACGATTGGAATTTGTGCGTTTTCTATGGCAGCAATTACAGGAACATGGTTTGGAATACCTGGACTTTTTACTACAAGAGAAGCTTGTACTATTTTATCTAATGAATGACCTCCTTCTTCCCAATTAATATTATGTGACTCAAACTCTTGCTTTGCTGCATCCGAAAGCGTACCAGCGTCTGACACCAACACATCCCAATTGTTGCGCTGTGCCAACAGTGCCGCTCCAATGCCGCTTTCACCTCCGCCAAGTACAATCAACTTTTTCATTATCTAACTTTTAGCGTTACAAGACTGATGATGGCAAGCATGATAGCTACAATCCAAAAACGGCTCACAATTTTACTTTCGTGGTACCCCAATTTTTGGTAATGATGGTGTAAAGGCGCCATTTTGAAAATGCGCTTTCCTTCGCCAAATTTCTTTTTGGTGTATTTGAAATAACCCACTTGAAGCACCACAGAAAGGTTCTCAATTAAAAACACACCACACAAAATTGGAATGAGTAATTCTTTACGAACGGCAAGTGCCAACACCGCAATAATCCCCCCGATAGTTAGACTGCCTGTATCACCCATAAACACCTGAGCCGGGTAAGCATTGTACCACAGAAACCCAACTAATGCACCTACAAAAGCAGCAACAAAAACAACCACTTCGCTTATTTGCGGGATATACATCACGTTGAGATAATCAGCAAAAATGATATTGCCCGACACCCATGCAAAAACGCCTAGAGTAAGTACGGAAACGGAAGCTGTTCCTGCTGCCAATCCATCTATGCCGTCGGTAAGGTTTGCACCATTAGAAACCGCCGTAATTATAAATATGACTGCTGGAATAAAAATCAACCAAGCATAATCTGCTGCACCATCGCCTGCCCAAGCAATGACATCGCTATAATCAAACTCGTTATTTTTAAATAATGGAATGGTTGTTTTGGTCGATTTTTCTTCTTGCATAAAAGCACCATCAACATCCATTTGTTGCCTGATTGTTACATCTGGATGGAAATACAATACTGCGCCAACAAGCAACCCAAGACTAAGCTGCCCCACAATTTTAAAACGCCCTTTTAGGCCTGCTTTATCTTTCTTTTTTATTTTTAAATAATCATCTAAAAAACCTATTAATCCCATCCAAACCGTAGTAACTATCAGTAAAATGATATAAATATTATCGAGTTTGGTAAGAAGTAAAACGGGAATCAAGGTTCCAAAAATGATCATCAAACCACCCATAGTTGGCGTGCCTGCTTTTTCTTGTTGTCCTTCAAGTCCCAAATCGCGAATGGTTTCGCCCATTTGATAACGCTGCAATATGGCAATAATGCGTTTTCCCAAGACCGCTGTAACCAACAGCGAAAAAATTATGGCTACCGCTGCCCGAAACGAAATGTACCCAAACAATGATGCGCCTGGAAACTGATAGGTTTTTTCTAAATATTCAAAGAGATAGTACAGCATTATTTCTTGGTTTGTAGGTGTTGTTTAAGTTGCGCGACGTCGTCAAACGGAAAGCGAGTTCCATTTTGTTCTTGATAGGTTTCATGTCCTTTACCCGCTACCAAAATGATATCTTGTGGTTGTGCCATAGTGCATGCGGTTTTTATGGCTTGCCCCCTATCCACAACAGTAAGGTGTTTATGATTAACTTCCATAGGAACCCCTTTGATCATGTCAGAAATAATTTCCTCAGGGTCTTCATTTCTTGGATTATCGGATGTAAAAATGGTCAAATCGCTTTTTTCTACAGCTGTTTTTGCCATTAGTGGTCGCTTCGCTTTATCTCTATTTCCACCACAACCGACAATTGTGATAAGCTTTTCATTTCGTGTGCGCAGCGTGGCTATGGTTTCCAATACTTGCACTAATGCATCAGGAGTGTGCGCGTAATCTACAATTGCTGTAACGGGCGCAATGGTAACTGCCTGAAAACGTCCCGCTGCACCTTTGAGCGTACTCAATACAGGTAAAAGCTCGTTTTTATCAATTTCCAACAACAACCCTAAAGCAAAAACACTAACAAAATTTGAAGCGTTAAAAGCGCCTACCAAAGAAGTCCATACCTCATCGTGCTGTAGCTTTAAAAGCATTCCCGAAAAGCTTTTCTCTAATACTTTCACATGGAAGTCAGCAATGCTTTTTCTGCCAAAAAAGTATTTTGTAGCCTTAGTGTTTTGCAACATAAATGAGCCATTTTTATCATCGGCATTAGAAAGTGCAAAAGCATCTTTTGGAAGTGTGTCAAAGAACATTTTTTTGGTATCCCTGTAGGAACTAAAATCCTTGTGATAATCCAAATGATCGTGAGAGAGATTGGTGAAAACTCCTCCCGAAAACTGTATGTCTGCAATTCTATCTTGATCAATGCCATGGGATGATACTTCCATAAAACAGTGCGTAACGCCCGCATCAACCATTTGACGCAATAGCCTATTTGTGGTAAGCGTATCGGGTGTAGTATGTGTACTTGGTATAACTTTTTCAGCTATTCGTATGTCTACAGTGGACAGCAAGCCTGTGGTATAGCCCATTTGATGGAACAACTGGTACGCCATGGTAGCCACAGAAGTCTTACCATTAGTTCCTGTAATTCCAACAAGTTTAAGTGCAGCACTCGGATTATCGTACCAACGCATGGATACCGTGGCTAAAGCACGACGAGAATTGGCGCACGAAATATAGGTAGTGTCTTTTTGAAGTGTTGATGGAATTTCCTCACACAAAATGGCGGAAGCCCCTTTTTGAATGGCACCAGCGATATGTGTATGACCATCGTGTGCCGTTCCTTTTATCGCAACAAAAAGCGCACCTTTTTCAACAGTGCGCGAGTCAAATGTAATGCTACTAATTTTGATATGCGTGTTTCCCGTTACCGACTGCAACGAAACGCCAAACAAGATGTCTTTTAATACTTTCATGTAAGCGTTAGTGTTACGGTTTGATTCTTTTTAAGTTGTATGCCTGGTTTTTGCGATTGACGCGATACCTTTCCTTTTCCTTTTAGCGTTACTGAAATACCCAAGTTTTCAAGTACAGCAACTGCTTCCATGGCAGGCCACCCCCGAACATCTGGCATACGATCGTTGTTGAGGAGTTTTGTCGTGTCTGGTCGATCGCTTTGATGATTTAGTACGGCAACTTTATCAAATGTTACTGTGCTTTCATATGGAATATCATGAATAACAGCTTCCGCAATTTTCTTAAATACGGGCGCAGCTACTACATTTCCGTAGTATCCAATCTTTTTATTTGGTTTATGTACCACAACAATGCAAGAGTAGGTTGGGTTTTCTACAGGAAAATACCCAACAAAACTTGAGATATACTGCATATTGTCTGTAGTATAATCTACTTGACACGTGCCTGTTTTTCCCGCAATTGAAAGTTCTTCGTCGTATATATTATGAGCTGTTCCCCACTTATTCTTAACTACGCCTTCCATCAGTTTTTGTAATTTTGAGCGTGTTTCTTCAGAGCAAATAGCTGGATTTAACACCTTTTTAGGAAACGATTTTACCACCTTGCCGTCTAAACTTTTAACGGATGAAACAAAACGTGGTAATACCAACTCACCGTCATTTGCTATGGCATTATAATAACTTAGTGTTTGAAGGGGCGTAAGCGAAACGCCGTAGCCAAATGCCATCCAGGGCAAATCCAATCCGTCCCAATCTGCATCTTTTGGGTGTGGAATTATTGGTTTGCCCTCACCAGTAATTGCCAAGCCCAAAGGCTTGTCTAACCCCATTGCCAAAAGCCTGTCTGTAAATTGAGAAGGATTTTCTTTATAGTTTTCGTAAATCAATTTTACAACTCCTGTATTTGAAGAGCGCTCAAAGACTTGACTTACTGGGATAACTCCGTAACCGCCTCGTTTTGAATCTCGGACGTGGTATTTCCCGTAGAATGTTAGTTTCCCTTTTTCGGTATCAACCATGGTTGTGGTGTCAATTACTTTATCTTCAAGTGCCGCCATAAGCGCAAACAACTTAAACGTTGATCCTGGTTCGTGCGACTCTCCAATAGCATAATTCAATCGCTCAAAATATTTGTTGTTTTTTGTCCGACCTAAATTTGAAATGGCTCTTACGGCACCTGTTTTGGTTTCCATAACCACTACCGTTCCGTGCTCGGCTTCATATTTCTCAAGCGCACCAAGTAGCGCATGATGTGCAACATCTTGTAAATTTGTGTCAAGTGTTGTCCACAGATCTAAGCCATCTACAGGCTCTTGTTGGTAATCGTTTGTCAAAGGTTTCCATTGATTATTGGCGATGCGTTGTCGTAACTGACGGCCAGACTGTCCCCTGAGCGGAATTCCGTATGCCCCTTCAAGACCTACTTTCACATAAGTGCCATTTGGATTTCGTTGTTCGTATCCTATAGTGCGTTCAGCCATTTTTCCAAGAGGTAAATCCCGAACAAATTGGCGTTCTACTATAAAACCACCACGAACGCCACCTAAGCGGAACATGGGAAATTTACGAATACGTTGGTATTGCGGGTATGACAATCGGCGTGCAATAAGTTGATAGCGGCTGCGTTTAGAGCGTGCATTACGCAACATGTTTGTGTAGTAATTGCTAGGCTTCCCAAGTATCGCGGCTAACGAATCACTCAAAGCACCCAATTCTTGTTGAAATACACGTTCGCTAACGGTAACGGCATCAAAATGAATCGAATATTTTGAGACCGAAGTTGCCAACAAACTGCCGTCTTCAGTATATATATTTCCTCGGACAGGCAAAACCTCGACATTTTTAATGCTTCTTTTTTCTGCCAATTCGCGGTATTTGTCCCCTTGCGTAAGTTGCAATGAAACCAATCGATACCCTACTGTAACGCCAAGTACAAAAAGTACAAATACGACCAAATAGCCTCGCGACATCATGCTTCCTTGCTTATTCATCTGCCTGTACTATTATTTTTATGGCAGCTTTTTCGGGTGGAAAAACACCCCTGCCGTGTAATCTATTTGCCAGTTGAGTTTCCATACGCTTGTGCATCACCTGCTCGCGCACCGAAACGAACTCGCTTCGCACGGCTTGAAGTTCTTTGTTGGCTTTTGCTATTTGCACTACTTTTTGATCAATTTTGTGTGAAGCGGTGATCATAAGCCCTGCGAGAAAAAACACAAACAAGATAAATCGCCAGTTTTTTGATGCGCCTTCTTGCACCAAAAAAGTTCCCTTGAGCAGATTTAAAATTCCTGTTTTCATATGCGTTCCGCTACGCGTAATTTTGCGCTTCGCGCTCTGTTGTTTTGATTTATTTCATGTTGTGATGGGACTTGTAATCCACCACATTTTTTAAAATATTTCGCTGGATTTCCAAATGCATCTTTTGTGGGTTCGCTTTCAAAATTTCCATTTTGAATAAAGCGTTTCACTAATCGATCTTCAAGCGAATGATAACTTATAACACTTAACCTACCCCCTACGCCCAGCGCAGCCTTACATTGCAATAGAAAGTCTTGCAATACATTAATTTCGCTATTCACTTCCATGCGTAATGCTTGATAAATTTTAGCAAGGACTTTATGCTCATTGCCTTTTGGCAAAAAGCTTGAAAGAAGTTCGTTTAGCTCTATTGTTGTGTTGATTTCTTTAGTTCTGTTTTGTGTAATTTGTTGCGCTAGTTTTCGTGCATTTCGCAACTCGCCAAATGCAAATAATACATCTGCTAAATCCGTTTCTGAATAGGTGTTTACAATGTCTTTTGCTGTTTGCTTCTGTTGCTGATTCATACGCATGTCCAGCGGGCCATCAAATCGTATGGAAAAGCCTCTTTCGGGTGTGTCGAACTGATGCGATGAAACACCTAAGTCTGCAAGAATACCATCAACTTGAGCAACTTTATGAAAGCGCAAAAATCGGTGTAGGTGCTTAAAATTGTGCGGGATTAGCGTAAATCGCGAATCGTCAATGGCATTTTGTTGCGCATCTTCGTCTTGATCAAAAGCAAAAAGACGACTTTGACCATCAAGCTGATTTAGTATTTCTTTGGAATGACCACCGCCGCCAAATGTTGCATCCACATAAACCGAAGCAGGCTTGATATTAAGTCCCGCAACAGATTCGGATAGCAATACCGGCTTATGATACATCGTCTCCATCATCCCCCATTACTTCTTCTGCTAATACGGCAAAATCTACAGCTGCATCATCAATTGCTTTTTCGTAGCGTTCAGAGTTCCAAATCTCAATAATATTCACAGCAGCAGACAACACCACCTCTTTTTCAATAGCGGCAATTCGTGCTAAATCACGAGGAATTTGCAACCTGTCAGTAGCATCAAGCTCCACAACCTTTACCCCTGCGGTAAAGCGACGGATAAAGTCATTGTTTTTCTTTTTGAACCTGTTGAGTTTATTCACACGCTCCATAAGGGCATTCCACTCTGCTAATGAATACAACTCCAAACAGGGTTGAAAAACCGCGCGTTTAACCACAAAAGCCTGCTGACGCGCACCTGCCAATTGCTTTGCCAAGGCAGATGGGATTTTAACCCTTCCTTTGGGATCAGCTTTACATTGATATGTTCCAATTAAGTGCGACACGCTTGTGGCTTTTATGAATAGATATGATTCAAAACTACTAAAATTTTACCACATTTTACCACATTTTACCACATTGTTAATAAGTTTTACCGCCTGAAAATAGGTGAATTCATTTTGTTGATTATCAATTTATTACGTTCTATATGAGCGCTTAAATACGTCCTGTAACACGGTTTTTAGTCTTCGATACATAAAATAAAAAATGCGTTTCGCATGGAATAGAAATGCCTATCTTTGTAATTCATTTTTATTCACATGCAAGATTCACTTACAGAGTCAGGACACTTTAAGTACTTTGAAAAAGGCGAAGGCGTTCCACTAGTAATCTTACACGGCTTGATGGGCGGATTAAGTAACTTTGACGGAGTGGCAAAGCACTTTCCCTCAATTGGATACAAAGTTATTATCCCTGAACTACCGTTGTATGATTTACCATTACTCAAAACCAACGTAAAGGAATTTGCGCACTATTTACGTGACTTTATCACGCATTTGGGTGAGGAAAAAGTGGTGCTTATCGGAAATTCTTTGGGCGGACACATTGGTCTGCTTCACACGAAACTATTCCCAGAAAAAGTAAAGGGGTTAGTTCTTACAGGAAGCTCGGGTTTGTATGAGAATGCTATGGGTGAAAGCTACCCAAAACGTGAAAATTACGATTATATTCTAAAGAAAACACAAGATGTTTTTTATGATCCGAAAGTAGC
>CATIMP010000174.1 GCA_949528465.1 Bacteroidota bacterium
TCTTGATGTAAATCAATTTCTTCTGCCGTCCAAAAACAGGCTTCTTGCTTTTTGTACCACTCCCAAATATCGTGGTGTTGAATAGGGAAAATAACGAAGCGATTCTTGTTTTCAGACAATATGGGCTCTACAGAAACTGACATAATTTTTTTTTAAATGTTAAAGGGGGTGCTTAGTGCTCTACAAATGTTCCAAAAATTAAGGACAAATGAAAGGCATACTTTTCCACAATGCCTTTTAGTTTTTAACAAAATCTAAGGTTTTCCTTACAAAAACGCGAAGAAAAACAGCGATGTAATATTCTGATTTTAAGTAAGTTAAAAACTCGCTTATGGGAAGAAAAGCATTTATTGTTTTTGTTGATTTGTAAATTCTTGTGCAGCCGCATGCAGCGCATCGTACCACACTTTTCCAAACTTTCGCACCAACGCATCTTCCACAAATTGATATAATGGTCGTTTTAATGCCGTACCCAAATCACAACCCGGGCTACAAATAGACCATTCGTGGTAATTGACCGCCACAAAAGCACTGTATTTTTTCACCCGAACAGGATATAAATGGCATGAAATGGGTTTTTGTAATTTGGTATCTCCATGACTATGTGCTTGTTCAATACCGCATTGCGCTGTGCCCTTGTCGTCATAGTTTATGTAAGCACAGGCCTTGCCGTCTATAAGTGGCGTTTCCCACTCTTCAAAGGCGTTTTGAGTAGCCACACCTTGTGCCTCCAACGCAGTAATGCCTTCTTTTGTTAGATAAGGTTTAACTTCATGCCAATACGCTTTTAACTGCTCAATCTCATCTAATTCTAAGGGAGCCCCTGCTTCACCTTCCACACAACACGCCCCTTTACACGCAGATATATCGCACGTAAAAGCTTGCTCAAAAAGCGTTTCAGATACTAATGTTTTTCCCAACTGGAACATGACGCTAAACTACAATTTTGATTACACAAAAAAAGTATATTTGATGCATGCTTAACCTAAAAGAAATCATTACCTGTACTATGGTACTTTTTGCCGTAATTGACATTATCGGCAGCATCCCTATAATTATTGGGCTTCGACAAAAAGTTGGGCATATTCAATCTGAAAAAGCCTCGCTTGTCGCAGGAATACTAATGATAGGTTTTTTGTTTTTGGGCGAACGAATTCTAACGCTTATCGGCATTGATGTAAACTCATTTGCCGTTGCGGGGGCGCTCATAATATTCTTTATGGCGCTTGAAATGATCTTGGGTATCCAACTTTACAAAGACGAATCCCCTGAAACAGCATCGATAGTTCCCGTTGCTTTTCCGCTCATTGCGGGTGCGGGAACACTAACGTCCATATTGTCGTTGCGAGCGGCTTATGACATACTAAATATCATCCCTGCAATCGTCATCAACATCGCAATAGTTTATACGGTACTGAAGTCGTCCAAACGCATAGAAAATGTGTTAGGACAATCCGGTATAAATATTATCCGTAAAGTCTTTGGTGTAGTGCTAATGGCGATTGCCGTAAAACTATTTGCTGGTAATGTGCAGCAATTGTTTACGTAATCGAAAAAGTACGCTGTCGAAAGAAAATCCGCTAAGGGTTAAGCAAGTTTTACGTCGCTTGCCGCCTTACCTCTTTTTCCGTCAACAATTTCAAATGTCACGCTGTCGCCTTCATTGATTGATAGACCATCTAACGCGCTGATATGTACAAAAACATCTTCTCCTGAGTCAGTAGTAATAAA
>CATIMP010000175.1 GCA_949528465.1 Bacteroidota bacterium
AATTGGCGAAAGAGCACTTGCTGCGGGTATTTCTGCCATTCGTTTTGACCGCGCAGGATATTTGTATCACGGACGTGTAAAATCACTTGCTGACGGCGCACGCGAAGCAGGACTAAACTTTTAAGTATGTATCAAGATTATAAAAATGTAGAATTTGTAAAACCAGGTGGTCTTGACCTTAAAGATCGATTGGTTGGTGTTCAACGTGTAACCAAAGTAACTAAAGGTGGACGTGCTTTTGGATTCTCTGCAATTGTTGTTGTAGGTGATGAAAATGGTGTTGTTGGCCAAGGACTTGGTAAATCAAAAGAAGTTGCTGAAGCAATTTCTAAAGCTGTTGAAGACGCTAAAAAGAATTTGGTTCGTATTCCTATTAATAATGGAACTATTCCACACCAACAAAAAGGGAAGTACGGCGGAGCACGTGTTTACATTCAACCTGCATCTGAGGGTACTGGAGTAATTGCTGGTGGTGCTGTTCGTGCGGTTCTCGAAGCAGTTGGCGTTCACAACGTACTTTCTAAGTCTCAAGGTTCTTCTAACCCACATAACGTAGTAAAGGCAACTTTTGATGCATTGTTGCAATTACGTGACGCGAATACTGTTGCCAAGCAACGTGGAATTTCACTTGATAAAGTTTTTAACGGATAAGGACATGGCAAAGATTAAAGTTACACAAGTAAAAAGTTATATCAAGCGTCCAGAAGATCAAAAACGTACACTTGCAGCCCTTGGTTTGCACCGTATTGGTCAAGTTGCAGAGCACGATGATACACCTGTAATTAAAGGGATGATTAACAAAGTAAAACATTTGGTAACCGTTCAAAACGCATAATATGGAATTAGGAAACTTAAAGCCAGCAAAAGGCGCAGTTAAAGGCGGAAGCAAACGCTTAGGTAGAGGACAAGGTTCTGGAACTGGTGGCACGGCTTCACGTGGTCACAAAGGAGCAAAATCGCGTTCAGGTTACTCTAAGAAAATTGGCTTTGAAGGTGGACAAATGCCACTTCAACGCCGTGTACCAAAATTTGGATTCACCAACATTAACCGTAAAGAATATGCGGGAATTAACTTGGATAAACTTCAAGCACTTGTTGATGATAAGAAAATCAAGTCTTCTCTAGACCTTGAAACAATGATTTCATTGCGTTTGGTAGGAAAAAATGACTTGGTTAAAATTTTAGGTCGAGGTGAATTAAAAACCAAACTAAAAGTTAGTGCCCACAAATTTACAGCTACAGCGAAAGCGGCTATTGAAGCTGCTGGAGGTGAGGCTATCACACTATAACAAATGAAACGATTTTTAGAAGTCATATCGAGTATTTGGAAGATTGAGGAACTCAAAACCCGCATTGGGATTACCCTTGGATTACTTGTCGTGTACCGTATTGGTGCTCAGGTAGTACTTCCCGGAATTGATCCCGTTCAGCTTTCTGAGCTATCTAGCCGTACTGGTGGTGGCGGATTGCTTGGCGTTTTGAATATGTTTACAGGAGGTGCTTTTGCAAACGCTTCCGTATTCGCCTTGGGAATCATGCCTTATATCTCGGCTTCTATTGTGGTGCAGCTTATGGGAATTGCGATTCCGTATTTGCAAAAATTACAGAAAGAAGGAGAAAGTGGACGCCGTAGAATCAACCAGATTACGCGATGGCTTACGATTGCTATTTGTGTGTTTCAAGCACCAGCTTATTTGTACTCGCTTAGCGCGTTAGGTGTTCCAGAGTCTGCATTCTTACTTGGAAAAGGAGTTGGGTTTATGGTGCCATCAGTTATTATACTTGTTACTGGAACCATCTTTGCGATGTGGTTAGGAGAAAAAATCACAGACAAAGGGATTGGAAACGGTATTTCGCTATTGATCACGGTGGGTATTGTGGCTACACTTCCCATGTCATTTGCACAAGAATTTGTTTCAAGAGTTACTGAAAACAACGGTGGTCCTATTGTTATTTTGATCGAAACGATAGTTTGGATAGGCATCAACGCCATTTGTATTTTGTTGGTTATGGCCGTGCGTCAAATACCTGTTCAATATGCACGTAGAACGGCTTCTGGTGGTATTGACAAAAATCAAATTGGATCACGTCAATATATTCCACTTAAATTAAATGCATCAGGTGTAATGCCAATCATTTTTGCACAAGCTCTTATGTTTGCTCCAGCGGCACTTGGTCGTTTGGGCGGCGATAGCGAAGTAGGACAATGGCTTCAAGCTTCTTTTTCAGATATTTTCGGGTTGTGGTACAACATTTTATTTGCCGTACTCATTATCGTATTTACGTATTTCTACACCGCTATCACGGTTCCAACCAATAAGATGGCTGATGATTTGAAACGAAGTGGTGGTTTTGTTCCAGGTGTTCGCCCAGGTACAGAAACAGCAGATTTTTTAGACCGCATTATGTCGCAAATTACCTTCCCTGGTTCGCTATTTTTAGCAGCTGTGGCGGTATTGCCAGCCGTGGTGTACCATTTGTTTGGTATGCAACAAGGGTGGGCATTATTCTATGGAGGAACATCCCTACTTATAATGGTAGGTGTTGCGATAGATACTATTCAGCAAATCAATGCGTATTTGCTTAACCGTCATTACGATGGATTAATGAAAACAGGAAGTAAACGTAAAACTGCAGGAGTTTAATGGCAAAGCAAGCAGCAATAGAGCAAGACGGCCAAATCATTGAGGCACTTTCAAACGCTATGTTTCGCGTAGAGTTAGAAAATGGTCACGTGGTTACGGCACATATTTCAGGCAAAATGCGCATGCATTATATCAAGCTATTACCTGGAGATAAAGTAAAACTGGAGATGTCTCCTTACGATTTGACTAAGGCACGCATCACCTACAGATATTAATATATGAAAGTTAGAGCATCACTTAAAAAAAGAAGCGC
>CATIMP010000176.1 GCA_949528465.1 Bacteroidota bacterium
ATTATGGACCGTCATTTAGACATTTGTCTTGAGGCAGGACTAAACGTTGAAGGTACGAATGGTGAGGTTGCGCCAGGACAGTGGGAATTCCAAATTTTCGCAAAAGGTGCTGCAGAAGCTGGAGACCAAATTTGGATTGCACGTTATATCCTAGAGCGTTTAGGTGAGGACTATGGCCTAGCTATTGACTACCACCCAAAACCACTTGGTGCTACTGACTGGAACGGTTCAGGTATGCACGCAAACTTCTCTAACTCAATTCTTAGAACTTGTGGTTCTAAAGAAACGTATGAGAAAATTTGTGAAGCCTTCCGCCCGGTAGTAAAAGAACACATTGAGGTATATGGTGCGTATAACGATCAGCGTCTTACAGGAGATCACGAAACACAGTCTATCCACGAGTTTAGTTTCGGTGTATCTGACCGTGGAGCGTCTATTCGTATTCCGATTATGACGGTTGAAAAAGGTTGGAAAGGATGGTTGGAAGACCGTCGTCCAGCTTCAAACGGAGATCCGTACAAAATTGCGGCGCGTATTATTAAAACCGTAAAATCAGCTGACGTATAGTCTACCTGATTTTAATCAAACACAAAAACCTGTTTATCAAACATTTTGAAAAGCAGGTTTTTTTTATGCTTCTGCTTTAGGTTTTAAATATAATTTCTTCTGTTTGTTGGATAAAGGTTTCACTCGAATCTAAGGTTACAGTTAATGTAAAAAAGGCGGTAGCTGGAATGTCGTTGGTATCGGTAAGGTCTAAACGCCAACTTAAATACTCCTGTTTCTGATTTTTATATTCTTCCAATAATTCAGGAATGGTAACATCTTTATCGCCATAATTTTTTGTGGTGAATTTTTCTGTTACGTCTATTTCACTTTGATTGGCAGTATCTGTAGCTGTAATTTGAATGGATTTTATAGGATTAGGAAAATAATATTCTGGAGGAACACAACTGCACGACCAGGCATACGCGATTCCAAAACTTGCATAAGAAGTGTTTTTGGTGTTGTGATTAAACACAATCTCATCTTGTTGATGTTCTACATAAATTTCTATACCAAAAGCGTTTTTGCTTACCTCGCCTTCCACTTCTTTGGGTTGAAATTTTGAGGTATCCCAAACGGAAAAATCTACGCCTTTATATACAACGTTATATTCTTCATAATCATAGCATCCGCAGTCCCCGCAGTCAGTTGCCATAAGTAATGGAACAAAATAAATAATGAATAATGCGTTTATAGGTTTTAGTTTCATTTTTATGTTTTCGATTTAGGTTTTGTAAGACTATTATAGCATTTAGATGCTATTAATTTGAGCATCAAAGTTTTATATAAAAAACAAGGAAAACAAGAAAAAAGTGTTAAAAAACACATGTTTTTTATCAAAAAGAGTCAAAAAATGGAGAAAAATACGAAAATTTAGTTACTATAAGAAAGCACAAATTTACGCCAAAGTCTGTACCATATAAGCAACATAACAAAGCACCAAAACAAGCCCTTGTCGCCATGAAAGCTGCAAGCTTTTGGAAAATAAAACCAGTGGCAGCAAGATTACCGCAAAGCCAATCATTACCCAAATATCAAATGCCAAAAGTTGCGCATCACCTACGTGCAGCGGATGCATAACCGCCGTAATGCCTAAGACGGTAAGTATATTAAACAAGTTTGAGCCAATTAAATTCCCTATCGAAATGCCTTGCTCCTTTTTGGCAATTGCCATTCCAGATGCCACCAATTCAGGTAAACTCGTGCCTATGGAAACCAACGTAATTCCAATAATACGTTCGCTCACATCATATGCGCGTGCCAAGCCTACGGCACCCTGTACCAACCATTGCGATCCAAATGCAAGCCCAAACGAACCAAGTGCCATAAAAAACAGAATCCACCCCCATGATTTGAATGGGACTTCATCGGTTGTTTCTTGCACCACTACGATGGGTTGAAATTTAATCAAATACGTCATTACTGCAACAAGAACAACAAGTAAGACAATCCCTTCAGATTGGGTAATTGTCCCATTATAAAGTAAGAAAAGCAGCAGTAGCGAAACGCCAAAAACTACAGGCCAATCAAATTGGTAAAAACTTTTTTGTACTTGAATGCGACCAAAAAGCAGAATAATCCCAAGTACAAATCCAAGGTTTGCAATATTTGATCCCACCACATTACTCAGCGACAAATCGGGATAGCCTTCTAGCGCTGCACGAACACTGGTAATGAGTTCGGGCAAAGACGTTGCAAAAGACACAATGGTCATCCCTACCACTACTTTAGGAACCTGCCAGCGTGCGGCAGTTGCCACAGCGGCACGCAGAAGCCATTCTCCACCTAAAAGCAGTAACGTAAGACCTCCAACAAGTAGTAGCGTATTCATGTTTTGTGGCGAAGATACGGAGCAGAAGGTTTTGTATCTTTGTGTTATGCAAAAAAAAGGCTTTCAGTTTTTGGCAAAATGCAATAAACTATTCTTGCCCAGTTTGACGAAAAAGCAGGTGGATTTGGCTAAAGCTTCCAAAGGGCAGCTGTTACTCATTGCATGGCGAGCCTATGTGACAATGCGTGCGATTTAGTTTTGTTGCATTGGTAAAATAAGATATATTTGCACCCGCAATCGGCCTCGTGGCGCAACTGAATAGCGCATCTGATTACGGCTCAGAAGGTTGCAGGTTTGAATCCTGCCGAGGTCACTTAAGAATAGAAAGTCTGCATATTATGCAGACTTTTTTGTTTACGATGGAGAATCAAATTTATTTGAATTTTTAAGCAGAAATAAAACTAAAAATCTATGATTTTTGACTTTCTATTTAGACTACGGAACTTTGTCAGGATCACCTAGTAATTCTCAATAATAAAACGCCTAGCTTGCTTGAGCGTTTTTTTGTTTGTGTTATTTTTCAAGATGATCCTTGTGAGGGAAAAATCATTGTACCGAAGTCACATAGTATTCCTAAAAAAGAATACATTATGGTTAGGGATATCTTTTATTTATTTACTACTTCTAATAGACCTAATAGCTTTTTCTGTAGCTTTTCTTTGATTTCTTCATATCCTGTTTCATTTACCAATGATTTTGTTTCCAAGGGGTCAACTTTATAATCATATAATTCAACACCAATTATATCTGGATTGGATATGATGTTTTCTTTGTAAAATTTCCCCTGTAACCATAGTGTTAATCTGTAACGATTTGTTCTTATGGAATATCCCATTTTGTTATTGCCCCTTGGATACTGACTAATAGCATAATCTTTTATGATTTTGTTAGCATCTTTAAGAGCAGGAACTAAACTTTTACCTTCAAGATGTTCCCCAACATGAAAGCCAGCTAATTCAGTGAGTGTTGGATAAATGTCAACTAATTCTGCCATGGTAGAAGCCTTTTGATGCTTCAAATAACTGGGTGCAGAAATGATTAAAGGCACGCGTGTGGCTTGCTCAAAATTGCTGTGTTTGCACCATAATCCGTGATCGCCTAAGTGCCAACCATGATCTCCCCATAAAATGACTATCGTATTTTCACGTAAGCCTAGTTTATCTAGTTTATTCATGACCATTCCAATTTGCGCATCTATATAAGAAACACAGGCTTTGTAAGCATGGATCAATTCACGTTGTTTGTCTTCAGGAACAGGACCTTCTCTGGGGATGTCTGAGTAATTACGTAATTCTCCCCATGTATGATAGGCTGATGGTGGTGCGTTTTCTGCTTTTTTTTGATATGAGGCAAGTGTAATTTCGTCTCTATCGTATAAGTCCCAATATTTTTTTGGCGCAACAAATGGAAGGTGGGGCTTATGGAAACCTAGTGCCAAAAAAAATGGCTTATCGCTTTTACTGAAGTGTTCCAATTGCTTCATAGCTTGTACTGCTATCGCCCCGTCTTCATAAGCGTCATCTGGAACATCAAGACTTTCAGTTGATGGTCTAAATCCTTTATCTCTCAACAATCGATTGCGTTGCTTGTAATTTAAGTTTTGATTTTTAACCTCGATATATGCTTCATGTATATCTTTAGCTTGATATTTACCTGAGGCTGGGTAATCAAATCCATCGGCATAGGTTAATTTATCGTCCTTTTCGTATGGAATTGTCCATGAAATTTGGTCGCCATTTCTTGCGCCATGAAAAATCTTACCATAACCAACCGTTTCATAGCCGTTCTGTTTAAATATTTGGGGCAATGTCACTACGTCAGGATTCATATCTCTCATAAAAGTACGTAAATCCCACACTTTTGTTTTATCTGGTCTTAGGCCAGTAAGCAAACTTATTCGTGAAGGCGCACAGACCGCTTGTTGGCAATATGCATTTTCAAAAACAACTCCATTTTTTGCCAGTCTATCTATGTTAGGGCTACTAATATCCTTGTAGTCGTAAGGCCCCAACATGGGCTTTAAATCGTCTACATTTAAAAAAAGAATATTGGGTTGGGTTTGTGCATTTAACCCTAAAAAACAAGCCAATAAAAAAAAAGTGATTAAAAGATTTTTTTTGTTCACGAAGATGATTTTTATAATTAAACAATGATACAACATTTTCATAAAGCTTTTATGTTCTCGTTAGCACGCCGTGTAATTTCCTTGTTTGACTTTGTTAATTTATTAATCTAGCATATCTTTTACATCTGAAAATTCAAACGCATCCGTGCGCACGTTTGTCCCTTTCCGTTGGACTTAATTTTGCTTTTTTAATTGGCTTTAAGGCATCGAATGTTGGCTTGCATATAAGTCGTTAGTGTTGAGGTGATTTTTTCACCATTTTCATCTACAAACCACCAAATATTATTTATTTTTCAACGTGAACGTAGAATGTATTAACTACAGAAACATTATCGGTCATATGTCACACAGATGAAATAAATGCCTGTAAAATTTCATATTTTACAATATTTAACACAAATCTTTTATTTGATTGAAATGCAATGCAATATTTTAGCTTTGATATAGACTTAGCCTTTAATTAACGCATAAAATAATCATATGAAAAAAAAAATACTCCCCATTTTATTTGGTTCGCTACTTCTTACTTTTTTTGCTTTTCAAACAAATAACCAAACAGAAACAAAAGAAAAAACCCCATTGTACCAAAACTCAAAAGCTACTATCAATGACAGGGTAAATGATTTAATGTCACGAATGACATTAGAAGATAAAGTATATCAAATGTGCCAATATGTTGGTTTGGAACATATGAAACACGCTGAAAATAATATCACTGCTGCAGATTTAGAAAAAAACGATGCTTTAGGGTTTTATCCAGGAATGCTTAGCAAGGATGTGGCTAAACTAGCAACGGGAGGTAAAATCGGATCTTTTCTTCATGTTGTTACCCCCGAGGAAGCCAATGCATTACAGGAGTTGGCACAACAATCACCATTAAAAATACCTTTGCTTATTGGAATTGATGCCATTCATGGAAACGGATTAGTAAGTGGCTCAACTATTTACCCTTCTCCAATAAGTCAGGCAGCAACGTTTGCAGACGACTTAGTTTATGAAGGTAGTCGTCAAACGGCATTAGAAATGCGCGCAAATGGAATGCAATGGTCGTTTACCCCAAATATTGACGTGCTTCGAGATCCGCGATGGGGACGCACTGGCGAAACTTTTGGAGAGGATCCATATTTGGTAGGTAATATGGGTGTTGCGACTGTTAAAGGCTTGCAATCAGATGACTTCACTGGCGAAGACCACGTTATTGCTTGTGCAAAGCACTTAATTGCTGGAAGTCAATCTGTTAACGGCCTAAATGCTTCACCTACAGATGTGTCTAAACGCACCCTTTTCGAAATCTTTTTACCACCCTATAAAAGAGCTGTTCAAGAAGCAGACTTGTTTTCTATCATGGCAGCGCACAACGAAGTTGCAGGAATTCCAGGACACATGGACAAATTTATGATGAACGATTTGTTACGCAACAGATGGGGGTTTGATGGGTTTTATGTGAGTGATTGGAATGATGTTTCTAGAATAGCAATATGGCATCACGTAGCAAAAGATTTTAAGCAATCTATCGAGTTCTCTGTAAACGCTGGAATGGATATGAACATGCACGGCCCCGTTTTTGATAAACTCCTTATTGAATTGGTCAAAGAAGGAAAGGTTGATGAATCTCGTGTAGATTATGCCTGTAGAAAAATTTTAGAAGCTAAATTTAAGTTAGGATTGTTTGAAAATCCATTTGTGGATTTGGAAAAGGCGAAAGAGGTTAATTTCTCAGCAGCACATCAAAAGAATGCATTAGAACAAGCAAGAAGGTCTATTGTGTTACAGAAGAACAAAAACAACTACTTGCCATTAAGCCAAAAGGGAAATGGAAAAACCATTTTTATAACAGGACCAAACGCCAACAACCAAACAACACTTGGCGACTGGGTATCTCCACAACCCGAGGAAAACGTAGTTACGATGCTTGAAGGCATAAGGTCTATTGGAGAAGCAAGTGGTTACAATGTCAAATACGTTGATTCTGGTGATCGTTCTAAAGAAATAACAACTAAAAAAATTGACAAAGCAGTAGCCCATGCTAACGATTCTGACATTGTAGTTTTGGTTTTAGGCGAAAACTCGTTTCGCCACGACTGGAAACGTAAAACTACCGGTGAGAATGTTGACAGAGCTACGCTTAAATTATCTGGGTATCAAATGAAACTGGCGGATAAAATGTTGGCATTAGGAAAGCCAGTTGTTGTTGTTTATGTTAGTGGAAGCCCCATTGCAGAACCTTGGTTAGAACAACGGGCAGCAGCAGTTGTTAATACTTGGGAGAGTGGTGCTTTTGCTGGGCAAGCAACTGCAGAGATTTTATTTGGAATAACAAATCCATCTGGAAAACTCCCAGTAACTATCCCTAGAAGTGTCGGTCAGTTACAAATGGTATACAACCATAAACCCACTACCTATATTCATAAATACAACACGGAGAAGAAAGTCCCCTTACATCCGTTTGGATTTGGCTTGAGTTATTCAAAATTTAAATTTTCAGAACCTACAGTTTCAAAGGCTTCTTTGTCTGGCACAGATGATGAAATTTTGGTAAATGTTACAGTAAAAAACACGAGTAATGTTGATGGGGAAGAAGTCGTTCAAATGTATGTGAGAGATAACATCAGTTCTTTTACGCGACCTGTTAAAGAATTAAAAGGTTATAAGCGGGTATTCGTAAAAGCAGGAGAGGCAAAAACAATTTCGATTCCAATTACTGCAGAAAGCCTAGCGATGTATGATGCGGAATACAATTTTGTTGTTGAACCAGGCGATTTTACCATCATGACAGGGAATTCTTCTGCTGATAAAGCCCTAAAAAAAACAACGATTTCAGTAACAGAAAAAATTATTTTAAATAAAAAAAACTAAGAAACATGTTCAAAATAGTCAATTACTTTTTTGCGTTTGCATTACTAGCACTTTCATGTAGTGAATCCAACAAGCAAAACACTTCAAAAGGGGAAAAAACAGCAGCGGATGAAAAGCCAAATATCATTTATATCATGGCCGATGATTTAACAACCCAAGCCATTAGTGCGTACGGCGGTA
>CATIMP010000177.1 GCA_949528465.1 Bacteroidota bacterium
ATTCCCCCTTTTGGGTGCCAGGTGCCTAAGCCAAAATCAGCGTAATTCATAAAGTTATAAAAGGCAGGTGTGCTTTCGGGTTTTGCGCCCAAGAACAATACAGGGAATTGCAATAACGAACGCAGCTTAGGGTTCTTAAACTGCTGCTCTACTTGCTTGCGAATATTGGTGAAAAACAAGCCGACTTTACGGACTGTTTGTGGGGTCACCAGTTCGAGAGGTGAAACTCCAGGACGATAAACCAAATCTTTTACGGCTATATCGTAATTGTTACGCGCTTTTTCTAAAAATCGTTCTAATTTGGCTCCGCTTCCAGGTTCAATTTCATCGAATCGTGCTGCAATTTTAGCAATGCTATCCTCAACAGGAAATACATCGTCTTTACCAAAAACCACTTGATATCCAGGTGATAATCGGTCTAATTGATAATAATCTGAAACCTGTTTGCCAAAATCTCCAAAGAAAGATTCAAACACATCGGGCATCCAATACCACGAAGGTCCCATATCAAAAGTAAACCCGTCTTTTTTGAATTGGCGTGCCCGTCCACCCAAAGAGTCGTTTTTTTCAAGTACTTCTACCTTATGACCCTTTTTTGCTAAATAGCATGCAGCGGATAAGGAAGAAAATCCTGAGCCAACAATAATTATCTTTTTCATAGAGGTACAAATTTACAGTATAATTTGATGCTATATTTGCAACAATGCAATTTATACGCCTTCTTTCTGCATCGCGTTCGTCCAAATACTTACTTTTTTTTGGGACACTGCACTTGCTGTTGTTGCCTTTGGCATTTGCAGGTAGAGGAACATTAGAGCTTCCCTTTAATTTATTCGTTGTACCAGAGCTTTTTCAACTATTTAACATTATTACCTTTATGGGTGATGGTTGGTTTGCTCTTGTTATTTTTGGTTTGGTATGGGTTATTGCTGCCAAAAAAAATCTACTTGTAAAACCAGAACTCATCAATTTTTTAATTGTTTCTGCGCTTATGGGGATTGGAATTTCTGTATTTAAGCAACTTATTTTTCCAGATGTGACCAGACCCATTGCGCATTTTACCACACTACCTGAAGCTTGGAATCCAGCTGATTTTTCATTGTCATTTCATCGATTTCGTTCCTTCCCATCAGGACATACGGCATCTGCGGCTACTTATGGATTTTTCTTGATGCGTTATGTGCAACAGTCCTCTAAACGCATATTACTTTATGTCGTCATATTGTTGGTGGGCTATTCTCGTGTATTTTTGTTCCAGCATTTTGTAGCCGATGTCTTTGCAGGAGTACTATTAGGCTTAGTTTGCGTTTGGGGTGGCGATTGGATTTCGAATCGAATTTTCCATAAACAGAAAAAAATTAATGAATAAAATTTTAGTTACCGGTTCGGCCGGATTTATTGGATATCACGTGAGTAAATTTCTCGTTGAAAGCGGCTACGAAGTTGTTGGTATTGACAATATGAATAGCTACTATTCCGTAAGTTTAAAAGAAGCACGTCTCAATGAATTAGACCAGTTAAGTTCTTCGTTGCAAGGCAGCTTTCGTTTTGAACGAATGGATATCGTTAATTCAAAAAAAATTAACCGTCTCTTTGAACAGGAGCAGTTTGATCGGGTTATTCATTTGGCCGCACAGGCAGGTGTTCGGTATTCGCTAAAGCATCCCGAACCCTATATATCAACCAATATAAATGGGTTTTTTAACGTGCTAGAAGCCAGTAGAAAACACAATATCAAGCACTTATATTACGCTTCCAGTAGTTCTGTGTATGGCAATCAAACCAAAGTACCCTACAGCGAAAATGATCGTGTTGATCATCCTATTAGTATGTATGCGGCAACTAAAAAAACCAATGAACTTATGGCGCATACCTACAGTCATTTGCACGGGTTAAACACCACAGGCTTGCGCTTTTTTACTGTCTATGGCCCTTGGGGAAGACCCGATATGGCACCCATGTTGTTTTTGAATGCCTTGCTTGCAGATAAGCCCATTCAGGTGTTTAATAAC
>CATIMP010000178.1 GCA_949528465.1 Bacteroidota bacterium
CAAAACATTGAAATCATATCGGTTTCGTTGGCGGTCTATCAAAAGATCGTGGTTCGCGATAGCACAGAAGGAGTTGTGGGGATTGTAAATCAAAAAAGCAATTCATTGGAATCATGGCAGCCCATGAGAAAAAATCCATTAATCTTAGTTTTGGAATCGATTGAAAAGCCTGGGAACCTTGGAGCAATTCTCAGAACTGCAGATGCTGGTGCTATTGACGCTGTGATTATCACAGAGCAGCACACAGATCTGCACAATCCAAATGTGATTCGCTCGAGTGTCGGCGGTTTTTTTTCTGTCCCCGTTTTTGTGTGCAACAACGATGAGGCTTGTACTTTTCTTGCCAAAAACAATATAAACATTTATGCCGCGTCGCTTCAAAAAAGTATAGACTACACAAAAGCAGATTACACAAAACCAACAGCATTTGTGTTAGGTAGTGAGGCAAAAGGACTGCGATCATTTTGGTATCAAAAGCATGTTACAACTGTAAAAATACCCATGCTTGGGAATGTTGACTCGTTAAATGTGTCTGTTGCTACAGCTATTTTATCATACGAAGCCCTGCGTCAACGGAATAGCTAATTTTTGTATCTTTAACAGATGACAACGAAAGAAATTAATGAGAATGCATTAATTGCTCAGGAGTATAAAAACTTACTCCGAAATACCTATTTATCGTTGTCAGCTGCCGACGTAAAACTTATCCGTTTAGCTTTTGAGACTGCTGTTGATGCGCACAAAGAACAACGGCGAAAAAGTGGCGAACCCTATATTTTGCATCCAATAGCGGTGGCGCAAATTGTAGCCGACCAAATTGGACTTGGCGCAACATCCATAGCTGCTGCTTTACTCCATGATGTTGTTGAGGATACGTCCTTAACCCTTGACGATATTGAAATTATGTTTGGTGAAACCATTGCTAAAATTGTTGACGGACTTACCAAAATCTCTAAGCTTAGTAAAGACAAACGGATTTCGGTACAGGCTGAAAACTTCAAAAAAATGCTACTAACCATGAACGACGACGTTCGGGTTATCCTTATCAAAATTGCAGACCGTTTGCACAACATGATGACACTTGAATTCATGCCCGAAGAAAAGCAAGTGCGAATTGCATCTGAAACGCTGTATATCTATGCCCCTTTAGCACACAGAATTGGAGTTTATAATATTAAAACCCAATTGGAAGACTTCGCACTAAAATACACCGAGCCAGAAGTTTTCTTGGATATTGAGGAAAAAATAAAAGGAAATAAAGAAGAACGAGAAGATTATATCGAAAATTTTACAAATCAACTTCAAAGTCACCTAACCAAAGAGCGTATTAAATTTAGGACAGAAGGTAGGTTTAAAAGTATTTTTTCTATCCGAAGAAAAATGCAGCTCAAAAACAGAAAGTTTGAGGAAGTTTTTGATCGATTTGCCGTGCGTATCATTTATTCATCAACACCCAAACAAGAAAAGTTTTTAGCGTGGAAAATATACTCTATTGTCACCGATCATTTTCAGCCCAATCCGATGCGTTTACGCGACTGGATTTCTTCTCCAAAATCTACGGGTTATGAAGCATTGCACATAACAGTTGTTGGTCCGGGAGGAAAATGGGTAGAAGTACAGATTCGCTCTGAACGCATGCATGAAATCGCTGAAAAAGGCTATGCCGCGCACTTTAAATACAAGCATGGAAAACAAGACGAAGGCGGTATGGAACTTTGGCTAAACAGGTTAAGAGAAGTGTTAGAATCGCAAGATGCCGATGCTGTTGATTTTGTGAAAGAATTTAAACTAAACCTATACGCCAGTGAAATTTTTGTCTTTACCCCTAAAGGAGATTTAAAGTCACTTCCTAAAGGTGCTACACCTGTTGATTTTGCTTTTTCAATTCATAGTGAAGTAGGGGGGAAAACACGTGGCGCGCGTGTAAACGGCAAAATTGTACCACTGAATTATGAACTCACTAGCGGCGATCAGGTAGAAATTATTACTTCTGAAACTGCAAAACCAAATGCAAATTGGCTTGATTTTGTAATTACTTCCAGAGCACGCTCCATCATTAGGACATCGCTCAGAACAGAAGAACAAGAAATTGCAAACGAAGGAAAAGAATTGCTAAGGCGAAAGCTTCGGCAGATGAAATTTAAATTCAATGACCGTATTATTAATGCATTGGTGTCGTATTTCAAGCTCAAAACTAGTTTAGACTTATACTACCGTATCGGCATTGGAACGATTGATAACAAAATGCTCAAAAAGTTTGCTTCAGAGGAAAACAATCGATTTTATCAATTTTTTAGACGCAGACCTTCTGACAAACCCAAGCAAAAAGAAATTGGCGACAGTCAAATATCGTCTTTTTATGACATGCTTGTGTTTGGCAAAAACCAAGAAACCCTCGATTATACTTTAAGTCCGTGTTGCAACCCCATCGCTGGCGACGAAGTATTTGGTTTTGTATCTATTAACGATGGCATCAAAGTACATAAAAGTGAATGCCCTAACGCTATTAGCTTGCACTCAAATTATGGCTACAGAATTGTTAGCGCCAAATGGATAGATTCTTCAAAAGGATTTTTCACTGGAAATATTCGCCTTTCAGGTATAGATCGAATTGGACTTGTAAACGAGGTCACAAATTTAATTTCTAATGCGCATAATGTAGATATTTCGCAAATTCATTTTGATACTGAAAACGGTACATTTACGGGTGAAATCAAGCTTCACGTGCGTCATGCTTCCACACTTTATATGCTTATCAATAAATTAGAAAAGGTTACTGGAATTGATAAAGTAGTACGGGATTAAAATCGGTTGCGTATCTTTGTTTTTTGGCTTTATCTAAATGGAAAAAGAATTCGAAATAGTTAAAAATGTATTTGTCCAATTTTTGGATGGCAACGGGCACCGAAAGACTCCCGAACGCTTTGCTATTTTGGAGGAAATATATTTGAGCGATGAGCACTTCGACATCGAGTCGCTTTACATCAAGATGAAAAACAAAAATTATCGTGTAAGTCGTGCTACGCTATACAATACCATTGAGCTGCTATTAGCATGTGGGTTGGTGCGTAAGCATCAATTTGGACTGCAACACGCCCAATACGAGAAATCGTATTTTGACAAACAGCACGATCACGTAATTCTAACCGACACTGGTGATGTAAAAGAGTTTTGCGACCCTCGTATACAAGCAATAAAAAAAACTATTGAAGAGGTTTTTGATATTGATATCCACGCGCACTCCTTGTATTTTTACGGCACTAAAAAAAACATTAAATAATAACCATTCATGGCCATTGACTTACTACTAGGCTTACAGTGGGGCGACGAAGGAAAAGGTAAAATTGTTGACGTACTTACCAAAAAGTACGACATTATTGCACGTTTTCAAGGCGGACCCAATGCAGGACACACACTCGAATTTGAAGGAATAAAACACGTTTTACACACCATTCCTTCGGGGATTTTTCATCCAAAGGCAACTAATTTAGTTGGGAACGGAGTCGTAATTGATCCTGTGATTTTTAAGCAAGAACTGGATAATTTAACTCCATTTGACATCAACGTTCGTAAGGTATTATTGGTGTCTAGAAAAGCACATCTGATATTGCCAACACATCGGTTGTTGGACGCAGCATCAGAACTTGCAAAAGGAAAAGCCAAAATTGGTTCAACCCTAAAAGGAATTGGGCCAACTTACATGGATAAAACTGGACGAAATGGCATCCGTATTGGAGATATTGAGCTTTCGGATTGGAAAGAGAAATATGCTGCACTTCGAGACAAGCACTTGACCATGATAAAAAACATGAACGTCTCTTTAGATTTTTCGATTGAAGATTTGGAAGCTGCGTTTTTTGAAGCGATAACGTATTTAAAGTCCGCAGTAGCTTTTGTTGATAGCGAAGAATATCTTCGAATTGCACAACAAAATGGACAACGTATTTTGGCAGAAGGTGCCCAAGGTTCGTTGTTGGATATCGATTTTGGCACCTATCCATTTGTGACTTCCTCAAACACAACTGCAGCAGGAGCATGTACGGGATTGGGTATTGCTCCCAACCGAATTGGAGAAGTTTATGGTATTTTCAAAGCATACACGACCCGTGTTGGAAGTGGCCCTTTTCCAACAGAGCTATTTGACGAAGTGGGTGAAACAATGGGGCGTGTTGGACATGAATTTGGCGCTACTACGGGAAGGTCGCGTCGCTGTGGCTGGCTTGATTTAGTTGCCTTAAAATATGCAGTAGAAATTAACGGAGTTACACAACTAATGATGATGAAAGGTGACGTGCTTTCTGGGTTTGAAGAACTAAAAGTATGCACCTCATACAGTTATCAAGGCGAAAATATAACACACCTTCCCTACTCTTTAAATGACAATGAAGTCATACCTCAATACACAACGCTTGAAGGCTGGAAAGAAGACTTAACAACGATGCGCAATGAAAGTGAATTACCCAAAACTTTCATCGAATATGTCGCGTTTATCGAAGATTTTGTAAAGACTCCTATTTCCATTGTATCTGTGGGGCCAGACCGAAAGCAAACCATATTTCGTTCCTCTGAATAAATTTTCATGAAAGCTGTATTCCATTCTTGCTTATTGTTGCTTTTGTCCTTTGGCGTAAGTGCACAGGAGCAAGAAATTGAAATACGACAAGCTGGATCTTTCCAGTTAGATCAAGAAAATTTTCCAGGCGCAAATATTTTAACACGAAGTGAAACGCAACAGGTACATTTGGTACATCAGGGCATGGATGTTTGGTCAGACAAAGCTTTTTTTTACAAAAAAGAAAACAGGTTCAATGCCATTGGAAATGTGCGCATCAAGCAAGGAGACAGTTTAGTACTTACAAGTAAACTGGTTAATTATGACGGGAAAATTAAGCTGGCGGTTGCGAAAGAAAACGTGATTCTCGACAACAAGGAAATGTTGCTCAAAACAGATACACTTTATTTTGATCGTATTGCAGATAAAGCATTTTATCCTTCTAATGGGATGGTCTATGATAGCCTAACTACCATTACGAGCAAGCGTGGAACCTATATCTCAGAAAGCAAAAAATACCAATTTGAAAATCGGGTTGTTATTACAAATCCCGACTTCACATTAACTTCTTCGCGCATGGATTTTTACACCGAAAGCAAGCATGCGTTTTTCTACGGTAAGACAGTCATTATTGGAGAAGATTATATAGTACGCTGCAAACAAGGGTTTTACGATACTGCACAAAAATTAGGCTACTTCAAAAAAGAGGCATCTGTAGATTATGACAATCGAAATATGTTGGGAGATAGTATTTATTTTGACGATGCAAAACAATATGCTGCAGCCACACAAAACATTCGAATAACAGATACAATAAACAATACTTTTCTCACTGGAAATTACGGGCAAATTTTTAAGGCGAAAGATTCTGCAATGGTTACTCACAGGGCGTTGGCTGTAAATTTGGTAGAACAAGATTCACTATTTATACACGCAGATACGCTCATAGCCACAGGTCCTCCAGATGAACGAATTCTTCGAGGATTCCACGATGTACGCATTTTCAAAGAAGACCTAAGCGGCAAAACAGACTCCATTCATTTCAATCAAAAAAATGGACGCGCCAAACTCATAAGAAAGCCAATGAGTGATAAAGAATTGCAGTTTTTGACTCCACAAGAAATCGCAGAGAGAAACCCAATTTTATGGACTGAAAAAAGTCAAATGACAGGCGATGAAATACATTTGACCATCGACATGGAAAAGGAAGTTTTAGACTCACTATTGATTTACAATAACGCATTTGTAGTAGAGCAAGACACTATTGACGCGGCTAATTTTAATCAAATTAAAGGACTACTGTTGAAAGGGAAATTCAACGGACGCAGCTTGGAAACAGTAGATGTAATTCAAAATACCGAAATGGTTTACTACCTGTATGATGACGAAACCTTAGACCTTGTGGGAATTGACAAAGCTATTTGTAGTGCACTTCGACTCACTTTTGAAGAAAGCGCTATAGATAAGGTCACCTTTTTCACTAATCCGGACGGAGTTGTATATCCGCCAGAAGAAATTCCTGCTAACGCGCGTCAATTGTTAGGGTTTTCGTGGCGAGAAGATGAACGTATTAATAAAAAGGAAGACCTTTTTCACGGAATAGATTTGGAGCAATTCTCCTTTCAGGTAGTGCCTGCATTGCCAAGCATGATGCTTAATCAAAATCAATAAAGACAATGCAAAAATTAGCGTCTCTGTTTGAAAAACATCAAGCGCAAACAACTTCTTACCCCATAGGTTTGGAAATTGTTCGTGCTAAGGGTTGCTATTTGTACGATCAAAATAACAAACGCTATTTAGACTTAGTAGCAGGGGTATCTGCATGTAGTTTGGGACATCGGCATCCAAAAGTAGTTCGTGCCATAAAAAAGCAATTAAGCAAGTATTTGCATGTCATGGTGTATGGTGAATTTGTACAAAAAGAACCTGTGCTGTTAACAAAATTACTCGCAGATAACTTACCCAAACCACTAGACACAACCTACCTAACCAATTCAGGAACAGAAGCCATTGAAGGAGCGCTTAAATTAGCCAAACGCGTAACGGGACGTGCCGAAATCATCGCTGCTAAAAATGCATATCACGGAAACACTATGGGTGCTATGAGCGTGATGGGCTACGAGGAAAGAAAAAGGGCATACCGTCCATTGATTCCAGGAACTACGTTTATTGATTTTAATGAAGTGGACGCCATTAATCATATTACGACAAAAACCGCTGCTATTATTTTAGAAACTATTCAGGGTGGAGCTGGGTTTATTGTACCGCAACATGGTTATCTTAAAAGAATCAAAGAACGCTGTGAGGAAGTTGGGGCATTGCTGATTTTAGATGAAATCCAGCCCGGAATGGGCAGAACTGGAAAATTATTCGCTTTCATGGATCACAATATGGTTCCTGATATTTTAGTTACCGGGAAAGGCTTAGGAGGAGGACTTCCGGTGGGTGCCTTTATTGCCGCTCGGCACCACATGGCACAACTAAAAGAAGCACCTGCGTTGGGTCATATTACCACTTTTGGCGGAAATCCTGTTGTTGCAGCAGCCTGCAGAGCAACGCTATCCACTATTTTAAACAGCAATTTAATGGCTGAAACACTAGAAAAAGAACACCTTTTTCGAGAATTACTCGTCCATAATAAAATAAAAGAAATTCGGGGAAAAGGATTAATGTTAGCATTGATAATGGATACTCCAAAATGCGCTCAAAACCTTGTAAAAGAGTCACTTAACAGCGGAATATTGTTGTTTTTTCTATTATTTGAACCCAAAGCAGTACGCATTTCGCCTCCGCTTACAATTAGCAAAAAACAAATAAAATACGCCTGTAAAAAAATCTTACAGCTTCTCGATGGTTTAGACTGTTGATTACTTTGTTGAAAATTGTATGTCTCGAATAATGATTAAAATAAATCTATGTGTAGATTTATATTATATATCTGATTATGGATTTTCAATTTGGTGATTTTTCCGAACAAGCAATTTCTCGTTTCGAGCTAATGCTAAAAACAAACGAAATTCAGTTCTTCGATACCACCGAATTTGAACAAATTGGTCAGTATTATATTGACATGGCAAACTTAAGTATGGCAAAAAAAGCCATTGAAGTTGGATTAAGTCAGCATCCAGAATCCACCGAACTTACGCTTTTACTTGTAGAGTATTATATCCTTACTAATACTTTCGATGAAGCAAGATTATTGTTGGACAATTTATTGTCACTTGAGCCTTTCAACGAATATGCTTATCAGCATTTGGCCGTGATCCAATCCAAATCGAATGAACATCAAGAAGCTATAGAAAGTTTAAAAAAGGGGTTGTCATTCAGTAGTTTTAAGTATGAATTTCATTCGCTTTTGGCAATGGAATACCTCCACCTCGATCAGTATTTTATGGCAAAGGAATATTTTGTCAAATGCTTAGAAGAAGAAGTCACGGACAACCATTCGTTATACAACATCATCTACTGTTTTGAGTCCTTAAAAGATACCGATGGAGCCATTAGCTACATGAACGAATTTTTAAACAAAGACCCGTACAACGAAGTAGCTTGGCATCAGTTAGGAAGACAATATTTGGTGAAAAAAATGTATGACCAAGCCATTACAGCCTTTGATTTTGCTATCATTTGTGACGACAGTTTTATTGGTGCATACCTTGAATTGGGGAAAGCGTTGGAACACTTAGGAAGGTTCAACGAAGCCATAAACCATTATGAAGTTACCCTCACAATTGATGACCCAACTGCATTTGCATTGTTGCGCATTGGAGAATGTCATCTGAAATTAGGCAATGAGGTTTTAGGCGTTAAGTTTATTAAAAAAGCTATACACGAAGATCCGTTGTTAGATAAAGCTTGGCTTTCGCTTTGTGCGTTTTTTATGCGTAAAAATGCATATGCGAAAGTGCTCCATTACGTTAAAAAAGCGGTTAAAATAGACAACACACAAGTACACTATTGGCGGTACTACGCGCAAGCAAATAAAGCATTAGGCTTTTTGGAAGAAGCAAATTTGGCTTACGAGCGTTTGGTTAATTTAGGGAATTACGAAGTACAAACTTTTTTGGATTGGACTCAGGTTTTGCTGCAAATGCAAGAATATGATAGTGGGATTAAGGCGTTGCGCCAAGGAATTGAATTTCATCCCGAAAACAGCCAACTACACTATATGTTGGCAGGATTTTATATGATGCAAGCCAAAGCAAGTGAAGCGTCATTCTTTTTGAAAAACGCATATTCTATAAATCCAAAAGACTTGGATGTTTTCTACGAAACATTCCCTACCGCTAAAACCGCACACTTGGTGAAAGATACCTTACCGCAGTCGTAGTATGTTCGTGGCTATTGTGTAGTTTTACATTTCTTAACTACGAAGACGTTTTCAATGAAAAATGCGTACAAACAATATTTTATAACGTACATAAAAGGTATGACAATGGGCGCAGCCGATGTAGTTCCTGGTGTTTCGGGTGGTACTATTGCGCTTATTACGCATATTTATGAGCGTCTTATAAATGCCATCGATAATGTTTCGCTTTCACTAGTATTACAACTGTTTAGTGCGAATCGGAAAGCAGCTTGGACTAAGTTAGACGGTAGTTTTTTGGGCGCATTAGCATTGGGAATTGGCACAAGCATTTTACTTGTCACAGGTGGTATTTCATGGCTTCTTGCACACTACCCCATCCCACTTTGGGCGTTCTTTTTTGGGCTTATTTTAGGCAGTGCCTTTGTATTAAAAAACTCGGTTACCAATTGGAATATTACTGCAATAATGATGTTGTTCTTTGGGACGTGTATTGCTTTTGGAATTGGTCTAATTTCTCCCAGTCAAGGCTCCGAAAATTTAATTTATCTTTTTTTTTGTGGGCTATTAGTAGTCATCGCTATGATACTACCGGGCATTTCGGGAGCATTTATTCTTATTTTGTTAGGCGCTTACGGCACAGCTTTGGAAGCAGTTATGCAAATAAAGGCGTTGCAACTTAAAGGCTTTATTGTATTTGCCGTTATGGCAAGTGGCGGTTTGGTGGGATTAAAAGTTTTTGCAAAACTTCTGCGTTGGCTTTTTACTCACTACAAAAACACAATTTTTGCTGTAATGACAGGCTTTTTATTGGGGTCTTTGTATAAGGTTTGGCCATGGAAAGAAGTAACTCAATACTACACAAACAGCAGCGGAGAACGCGAACCTTTGAGCGCTGTTTCTGTTCTGCCAGATATGTTAAATCCAAATGCGCAAGTAACCCTCGCAATTGCTGCTTTTTTTCTTGGACTAATTATATTGTTTTTATTGGAACGCTTGAGTAAAAATAAATCAGATGCATAATCGTTCTTTTTCAGATTACGGAATGCTTCTTCTCAAAGGCGTTGCTATGGGCATTGCCAATAAAATCCCTGGTGTATCTGGCGGAATTGTTGCCGTAGTAACTGGTTTCTACAAAGAACTTATATTTTCTTTTCAACGCCTAAATTTTAAAGCAGTCTACTTGCTTTTTCGGGGTCGTTTTCGAACGTTTTGGCAATATATCAATGGAGCATTTTTAGGAACATTATTGTTGGGAGTAATTCTCAGTTATTTTACACTTTCATTGCTTTTAGATGTTGCGCTCACAGCATTTCCGCACCATGTTTGGGCTGTTTTCTTTGGTTTGGTGTTAGCCTCTGCAATGCTACTTTATAGGGATTACAACGCATGGAAGATTAAAACTATTGCATTTGCGCTCATTGGACTTGCAGTGGGAATTGGCCTTAGCATTCTGTCGCCGTCGCAACAAAATTCATCGTTGATTTATGTGTTTTTATGTGGAGTTGTCAGTATCGTGGGCATGACATTACCCGGTCTTTCAGGCTCATTTTTACTCATACTTTTAGGGAACTACACCTTTCTTTTGGTTGATGCTGTAAATGGCTTTGGTAGATGGATAGTTTCGCCTTTTTTAACTACCCAATTGGATGCGCAAGACACACATTACGCACTCATTTTTGGTGTGTTTATGGTAGGATCTTTGGTCGGGATAAGTAGTTTGTCAGCACTGATACACCGAATACAACAAAAGGCAAATGATGAACTTCAAGCAACACTGATCGGATTTGTGTTTGGTTCATTATTCATACTTTGGCCAACAAACCGAGTAGAGGATTTTGGCGTATCTCTCTCGGGACAATCTATTTTATGGACTGTATTTTGGGGAGTTATTGGATTACTAATTGTTTTTGTTTTGGATTATTATGAGCGAAAAAAATAAACAGCGTTTTGGACTGTTAGGGCGAGATATTGATTACTCGTTTTCAAGAGCCTATTTTACTGAGAAATTTAAACGCGAAAAGTTACTGCATTGCAGTTACGGGAATTTTGATTTACCCAATCTTGATAACTTTAAAGAAATACTTAAAACACCACATTTGAGGGGAATAAATGTGACCATTCCTTACAAACAAGAAGTCATGCCGTTTTTAGATGATTTGGATGAGGTTTCAAAAGCAATTGGGGCTGTGAATACCATTGTTTTTCAATCAGATGGGACTACTAAAGGATTCAATACTGACTATATTGGTTTTAGTAAAAGTATTGCTCCACTGCTGCACGATGACATTAAAAACGCATTGATTTTGGGAACAGGAGGTGCATCAAAGGCTATCGTGTATGCGCTGCATCAAATGGGAATTGAGACACAATATGTCTCACGAAAAAGTACAGCAACCACCTTAGGGTACCAAGAGCTAACCGCGGCTATCATCGACACACATAAACTTATTGTAAACTGCACACCACTGGGTACGTTTCCAAAAGTTGATGAAAAACCAGCTTTAGACTACAGCCTGCTAACACCTAAGCATGTCTTATTCGATTTGATATACAATCCAGCTGAAACAGCTTTTATGAAAGCCGGTGCAATATATGGCGCTTCGGTATCAAACGGTCAGCGCATGCTTGTGGGACAAGCAGAAGCGTCGTGGGAGCTATGGAATCATTAATTTTTTTGACCCGTATACTATAAATTGTATATTCGACATGATTTTAAAATCATGACTATGTTGGAACATACCGACAACGACTCGCCACAGGCGAACGAAGAAAACGTAAGTGAACAAACTTCTAACCCCGCTCCAGAATCTGAAACTACAGCTTCTGAAACTTCTGAGGATTTACCTCAAAAAGAGGAAGTTAATACCGAAACTGTAGAAGAAACACCTACAAATGAATCTAAAAGCGAAGCTACTGAAGCATCAGAAGAAGATTCTGAAAATCCAACGCAAGAAACTGTTGAAATAGAACAGTTTGAAGCAATGGAACTTAAGGAGTTATGTGATTTTTTTGCTGAAAAACTAAAAACAGAGTCTGTTCAGCATTTAAAAACTACAATCGAACCACTGGTTAAAATTTTTAACCGCAAATTATCGGAGGAAACGGCAAAACAAAAAGAAGCATTTTTAGCAGAAGGAGGAAACCCAGATGCGTTTTACTTCAACCCTTCCGTAAAAAAAGAATTCAACGAGCTTTTTAGGCGCTATAAATCAGATAGAGGCACATACTATCGCAGCTTGGAAGAAAAGCAGCAGAAAAATTTAGCGTACCGCTTGGAGTTAATTGAAGAACTCAAAGGATTAATCAATGTTGAGCAGAGTATTAATACTACGTATAATCAATTTAAAGATTTACAAAAACGTTGGAAAGAGTCTGGACAAGTACCGCGAATGGAGGCAAACAATATTTGGAAAACCTACCATCATCACGTTGGGCATTTTTATGATTTTTTACACCTAAACAGGGAGTTAAGAGAATTGGATTTTAAATTCAATTTAGAAGAAAAACTTAAAATTTGTGAGAAGGCAGAGGCGTTAACGAGTATGGAAGATATTTCAAAAGCGTTTCGTCATTTACAAACCCTACACAAAAAATGGAAAGATGAACTAGGCCCTGTAGACAAAGAACACAGCGAACAAGTTTGGGATCGCTTTAGCGCAGCTACAAAAGTGATTCACGACAAACGACGGTACTTCATAAAAAATCAAGAAGAGGTATTTGAAGCAAATCTGTTAAAAAAACAATCTATTTTGGCTCAGATAACGGACTTACTAGCCAAAGACATCTCAACTAAAACAAATATTCATCAACTTACAAAAACCTATGACGGCCTAAGGGAGTCTTTCTTTGCTGTAGGAAAAGTTCCCGCTAAAAAAAGGGACGACTTGTGGGCTGAGTTTAAAAAAACAGCCAAAATATTTCGTAAAAAAAGATCGCAATATTACAAACAGTTAAAGCGCATTTTTGCTGAAAATATAGCCAAGCGAAAAGAACTAATTGAACAAGTTGAGGTGCTCAAAACACAAACAAATTTTAAGGAAATCACACCAAAAATTATTGCTTTACAAAAAGAATGGAAAAACACATTTCCCGTAAGCCGAAAAGACGATGGGGAACTGTGGGCTAAATTTAGAGGTGCTTGCAACGAATATTTTGAACTAATTGATTCAAGCAAAAACAAAGCAAGTAACGAAGAGCAAGAACATTATAAACAGAAAAATGAGTTGCTGAGCACGCTCAAAAAAGCATTGGAAACTAAGGACGACAGTTTCGAAATAGACATTGTTGTAAGCAAATGGAATAGCATTGGGCGTGTGCCCAACAACAAATCCAAGATTGAGCATGAATTTAATCGAATTGTAGAAAAAGCTTACAAATCTTCAGGACTTTCAAAGGCTGAAATCACACAAAAAAGCTACCAAAATAGATTGGATGGAATGCGTGGTAATGACGATTTTATTCGCAAGGAAATACATTCGTTAAATCGAAGAATTGAAGAAATCAAGCAAGAAGTTATTCAACTTGAAACGAATCTTCAGTTTTTTGGAAAAAATCAAGAGAAAAATCCGATTGTTATTAAGGTAAAAACGGATATTGCTAAACACCAAGAGCGATTAGATGAATTAGTTGAAAAGAAGCGTTTGACGAAGCAGCTGAACAAGAACTAATTCTTAGCCAACATTTTTTTTGCGTCTTGCCAAAGCGATTCCCATTGTGCTTCGGTTAAGGTATCCAGTGCAATATTTTGCCTTGCTGCAGCTGTTTCCATTGCAGTAAATCGCGCTCTAAATCGTTTGTTCGTAGAGGAAAGCGCGTCATCTGGATTAACCCCAAGAAAGCGTGCATAATTCACAAGTGAAAAGAATACATCTCCGAGTTCAGCCTCTATTTTTTCTTTGTTGTCTTGCTTAATTTCATGTTCCAACTCAAGAAGTTCCTCTTTGATTTTCTCTTTGACACCATCAATAGCGTCCCAATCAAATCCAATTCCAGCAGCTTTGTCTTGCATTCGACTTGCCATAACCAAACTGGGTAAGCTTTTCGGCACACCCGAAAGCACACTCGTATTGCCTTCCTTGAGTTTTAATTTTTCCCAATTTTTTTTGACTTCTTCTTCATTAACAACCTTAACATCTCCATAAATATGTGGATGACGCTGAATAAGCTTTTCTGAAATAGAATCTGCCACATCGGAAATATCAAACGCATCTTGCTCGCTACCAATTTTGGCATAAAAAACAATGTGCAGCAACACGTCGCCTAATTCTTTTTTAATATCATCTAAATCTTCCGCTAGCAATGCTTCGCTGAGTTCATACGTTTCTTCAATGGTTAGGTGTCGAAGCGACTGAAACGTTTGCTTTTTATCCCATGGACATCCCTCACGAAGTTCATCCATAATGGTTAATAAACGATCAAATGCCTTGAGCTGTTTTGTACGTTTGTTGTTCATTAACGCAAGCTATTTTTGTTTGGAAAACGCATTTGATAATCAGCTGTGATTTTACCTTTTGAAATTTGTGTCAGTTTTGTTTTGAGTAACTTTTTTTTCAGTGGGCCCAACTTATCTGTGAATAAAATGCCATCAATGTGGTCGTATTCGTGTTGGATAATTCTGGAAGAAATGCCGCTAAAAACTGACTTCGTCCGTTCAAAATCTTCGTTATAATATTCAATTTCTATGGTTGATAAACGAGTTACATCTTCTCTTACATCAGGGATGCTCAAACAGCCTTCGTTGAAAGATTCCTGTGGACCACTATATGCTGTGATTTCAGGATTGATGAATACTTTTTTAAAGTTTTTTAATTCACGCTGCTCAACATTATCGATAGATTTATCGTTAGCAAACGGACTGCCATCAACAATAAACAAACGAATAGATTCGCCAATTTGAGGCGCTGCCAATCCAACCCCCTGCGCTGCATACATGGTTTCCCACATGTCGCTAATCAGTTTTTTTAGGTTTGGATGGGTTTTTTCGATAGGCGCTGCTTTCTTTTTTAGCACTGGATCGCCGTAAGCAACTATGGGTAATATCATATGCGTTGGTGTTGGTCTAAATACCCCTGCAAGATAAGCGTTGCGCTTAATTTGTCAATAACCGCTTTCTTTTGACGCACTTTTTTGGGGGCACCGCTTTGAATAAGTGCTTGCTGTGCCATCTTAGACGTAAATCTTTCGTCATGTCGAACGATATTAAGCGAGGGAAATTCGTGTCTTAGTTTTGTTAAAAATATAGCAATTTTAGATTCAATTTCAGAAGGTGTGTTATCGCGCTGTTTGGGTTCGCCTACGACCAAATGTGTTACCAACTCGGTAGTGGTATAGGCTTTTAGAAAAGATATCAGTTTGTCTGGCGCAACCGTATCCAATCCAAAGGCACAGGTTTGCAGTGGGTCTGTTACTGCAACGCCACAGCGTTTTGTTCCATAATCTATTGCCATAATTCGCGCCATGTTGCAAAGGTAGTCAATGAAATTTTGTGAATCCGTTAATCGGTTTGCTTTCAAGAATGTATCTTTGAAAAAAAATTACATGAGCAGAGCACTAATCGAAGCAGCTTGGGACAACCGAGCACTATTGCAAGAAGAAGAAACACAAAACGCCATCCGTTCCATTATTGATCAATTAGATCAAGGAACGCTCAGGGTAGCAACACCAACTGCTAACGGATGGGAAGTTAACGAATGGGTGAAAAAAGCAGTTGTACTGTATTTTCCCATTCAACAAATGGAAACGATTGAAGTAGGCCCACTGGAGTTTCACGATAAAATTCCACTTAAAACAGGCTACAAAGAAAAAGGAATCCGTGTCGTACCGCATGCGGTAGCACGTAAAGGCGCGTATATTTCTGCAGGTACGATTTTAATGCCTTCTTATGTAAATATCGGAGCTTATGTCGATGAAGGAACTATGGTAGACACCTGGGCAACGGTTGGTAGCTGTGCGCAAATTGGTAAAAATGTACACCTGAGCGGTGGTGTTGGTATTGGTGGGGTTTTAGAACCTTTACAAGCTGCACCTGTAATTATTGAGGACAATGCTTTTGTTGGCTCGCGATGTATTGTAGTGGAAGGCGTACGTGTAGAAACGGAAGCTGTTCTTGGAGCAAATGTGGTACTTACCGCATCTACAAAAATTATTGATGTTACAGGAGATAAGCCTGTAGAACGAAAAGGAGTTGTTCCTGCTCGCTCGGTAGTCATTCCAGGAAGTTACACCAAAACCTTTGCCGCAGGCGATTATCAAGTGCCTTGCGCCCTGATTATTGGTAAACGCAAAGAGAGTACCAACAAAAAAACATCGCTTAACGACGCGCTTAGAGAGCACAACGTAGCCGTGTAATTTAACTTATGAAAATCCTACTCGTAAATAACGGCACACTGCCTGTTTATTCCTACGGTGGGACAGAGCGTGTAGTATGGTATCTGGGAAAAACACTTGCCAAATTCGGACATGATGTAAGTTTTTTGGTCGATAAAAGTCTAGGTTGTGAATTTGCAACAATCATAGAACGAAACCCTGAAGAAGATTTAATTGACCAAATTTCAGATGAATTTGATGTCGTTCATTTTCACTATCAGCCTAAAAATATTGGAAAGCTTCGCGTACCCTACATAGTTACGCAACACGGGAACAGCAGTGTTGATGTTTCCCTAGATAAAAACACTGTTTTTGTGTCAAAAAATCATGCGAAAAGACACAATGCAGAAGCATTTGTTTACAACGGTTTGGACTGGAACGACTACGGAAATCCGCAACTGGAAAATAAACGTTCGTATTTTCACTTTTTAGGAAAAGCTGCATGGCGTGTGAAAAATGTAAAAGGAGCTATTGATACCATTACAAAATTAAAAGGTGAGAAAATTCATATTTTGGGAGGGTCACGTTTAAATTTTAATATGGGATTCCGATTCACATGGCAGCCTAAAGCAAAATTTTTTGGAATGGTGGGTGGAAAAGACAAGCTGACGCAATTGCAACATTCCAAAGGATTGGTGTTCCCTGTACGATGGCATGAGCCCTTTGGATTGGCTATCATTGAAAGCCTGTATTTTGGCGCCCCTGTTTTTGGCACACCATATGGGTCTTTGCCTGAGCTTGTTAATGAAGACCTTGGATTTCTCAGTAATTCGAGTACAAAACTCAGTGAAGCTATGGAGCACTATCAAGACTATAACCCGAAAACTTGTCACGATTACGCCGCTACTCATTTTAGTGCAGAGTCCATGACGAAAGGCTATCTAGAATTTTATGAAAAAGTGATTCAAGGGGATTATTTAAATTCGAATACTCCTCAAAAAATTGCAGAAGAAAAATCTAAATTTTTGGAATGGTTGAAATGAAATCAATTGAACAAATCATTTTTCTTGATTGTGGTAAAGCATTACCTATATGTCTGTCAGCAAGATAGTTGCTCTCATATTTATCGATTAACCTATATTTGAATTAACAAACTTTTTTCAGTGTCCATCCATTTTATTAACTCATGTTTAAAATAAGTACTTCTAAATGATGCGCTCAGATAGCACCAACTTAAGACCAGACCTTGATATCAAAGTTGGTTTTGAAGGATCGACATTATTTTCGAAAGGTTATACTGGAATCCCTTTTTACATCAAGAAATTAGTTGAAGGTTTTAATGACATTGAATCCTTTAGTCCAAATCTTTTTCTTCCCCTTAAACGTCGCTTTAAGAAACGTCATTTAGCACCATTCACCCACAACATACCAAAAAGCTGGTATTTGAAAAGGACTCCGTTTTGGAATTTTACCAACGTACAAATAATGCACTTTACACATGCGCCATTTATAAATATAAGTGGAGTAAAAAAAGTGGCAACTATACATGATCTTGCTTTTATGGCAGATGAATTAAAGGGTGCTGAAATAGCATCACCATATTTTATTGAAAAGCGAATTCATTTGTTAACGCAAATTTCACAACATGCAGATGCCATTATTTCAGTCAGCCAAAAAACCAAAGACGATTTCTTAAAACATTTTGACTTTCCGCAAGAAAAAATACATGTTGTGCATTTGGCTCCAATTTTTAATCCGAAATCCATAACGCAAACACAAAATAGCAGTAAAAAACCTTATTTATTGTGCGTTGGCGGGATTTGTACAAGGAAAAATTCATTAAATATTTTAAAAGGATTTTTAGCTTCAAAAGCATCAAAAACACATACACTAATTTTCGCAGGCAAAAGCAGCTATGGATCTGACCCCTTTCATGTCTTTCTCAATGAAAATAAACTTGAAAACAAAGTTAAAATTATGGGATATGTTTCAGACGAAAAGCTTCAAGCTTTATACTTTCATGCAAGTGGATTTGTTTTTCCTACCCTTTATGAAGGTTTTGGAATACCTATTCTCGAGGCCATGAATCACAAACTTCCCATTTTAATTGGAAGTTTGGGAGCATCTGCAGAAATTGCAGGTGGTCATGCACACATTGCTCATCCTTTTGATATAAATTCTATTGCGTCAGGTATTGACGCGCTTCTAGATCGCGATCAAATTAAATTAGATGACGCTTTTGCTTATGCCCAAATGTTCAATTGGGAAAAAACCATCAATCAAACTGGCAAAATATATGCTGATTTAATCAAATGATATTAAGACTATAAATCAATATTTAGTTAATCTTGATAAAAAATTGCAGAGACTTATAGATTTTTACATTTTAGAGGGAACTGTTTAAGTTCATATTAAAGCACGGCATTCGTTTATTGCATCCACGACGATAGTGCAAATAAGTACCTTGAAAAGAGATTTTTTACTTAATATAAAAATATTGAACATAACGTTCAAATCACTATTTAATGATACTGTAATTTTTATGCCCTCCTAACACCTTGCCTCTAAAAAATGTACGCTCTATCCAAATAATAAGTCTGTATTTTGGACGTTCGTGTTTTGCCTCCGGCCTGCCGATTACACTTGGCCCTGAGAAACGCAAGCTGTTTTGCCAATCAAGTTCAGCTATTTTTTGCTTCATAAACTTTGGATGCGATTGCTTAAATTCTAAACAATAATCCATGCGACCATAGTCATATTCCTCAGCGTATTTTTCATATTCTGTTTTAGTGGCCTTATTGCCCCTATGGGTATTCGAAAAATACAAACGCTTTTTAAGCATCAATTTAGGAGGACGCACCCAACCATAATGATATATACTTGCGTTCAGTCTTATAACTTTAAGCTTTGATGTTCCTTCTTTTGAACGATAACTGACGCCATCAAAATTAGGGATACGACGAAAAGACTGTGCTGACTCAAACGAATGAATTTCAGGGTCATTGCGAATTATTCTTATTTCATATGGATACCAGCAATGGTCACGAAAATAATGATTGTAATCGCCATAAAAATGAAAGTAGTTAAATAAAAAACCATCTACGTTTACGCTATTTAAGTACTGCTTACATTTTGTTGTGATTTCGTTGTAATCTTGCTCATGGATTAACTCATCGCCTTGCAAATACAGCAACCAGTCTCCAGAGCACGCTTCTTTAGCAATGTCCGTTTGATGAGCATGTTCCATGCCTCGAGGGTATTTTTCAGTATCCCATTCTGTATGAATAATTTTGATTTTATTAGATTGTAAATTACGAATTTTCGCTTCTGAGTCATCATCAGCATCCCCTTTACCAAGGGCGATAACAAATTCATCTACTATGGGCAGCGCAGACTGTATGGATTCAAGTATAGGATAATACAATTTAGACGTATTACGCAAAAAGGTAAAGCCACTTATTTTCATTGATTCAAAGGTAGTATTTTTAAGCCCATTACTCCAAAATAGAGTAGTTTTGTCATATGCAAATTGGATACGATGCAAAGCGAATTTTTCACAATGCCAGTGGTTTGGGAAACTATAGCCGTGATTTGGTGCGTATTTTGGCAAGATACTACCCAAAAAACACCTACCATCTCTACAATCCAAAGAAGCAAAAACTGAATCGTTGGAAGGCATTACCCAACACCATAGAACATCAACCAAAAGGCATTTGGCGTGCCCTTCATTCCCTTTGGCGACAAGGACCTATTGCGCGTCAATTAAAAAAAGATGGTATCGATCTTTTCCACGGATTAAGCGGAGAATTACCAAAAGGGCTGGATATACCTTCAGTAGCAACTGTTCATGACCTTATTTTTTATCGTTACCCTGAACTTTACAAATCTATTGATGTCGAAATTCATAAACGAAAAGTAAACCATGCTGTAAAAACAGCTTCTAAAATAGTTGCCATTAGTGAGCAAACAAAAGCCGATATAGTACAATTCACAGGAATCTCAGCAGAGAAGATTGATGTTATTTACCAAGGTTGTCATCCTGTTTTCAAAACAACTATATCGGAAAAAGCCTTAAATGCTATTGCGAAAAAACACCAACTCCCTAAAAAGTATGTGTTGTGTGTTGGCACACTTGAAGCAAGAAAAAATGCGTTATCAATTGCAAAGGCACTAAAAGAGACAAATCACCATATGGTTTTTGTAGGGAAGGTAAAAGCACACGGAGAAAAGTTAAAAAATTATGTGAAGGAAAAAAACATGCAAGACCGCGTGGTGTTTATCCAGAATGTTGAAATTGAAGACTTGGCAGGTATTTATCAAAATGCTACTGTTTTTTGTTACCCTTCCTTTTTTGAGGGGTTTGGAATTCCTATTATTGAAGCTTTATATAGTGGTATTCCAGTGATTACAACAAAAGGAGGATGTTTTTCGGAAGCTGGAGGCCCTTCAAGTACTTACATAGACCCACACAGTGAAACCGAGCTTCAGACAGCCATTGAAAACCTGTATTCCGAATCAGATGAATCACGAAAAAAACGCATTGAAGAAGGTTTTAACTATGTGCAAAAATTTAATGACAAAGTCTTAGCTAAGCAATGGGATGCGCTTTATAAATCGCTATTAGCATGAACAAAACCATTTGTTTTTTTAATACGGCAATACCTTGGGGCGGTGGAGAAAAATGGCATTTTGAAATGGCAAAACACCTTCATGAATCTGGGCAACCCGTTGTGATTTTCTGCCATAAAAAAAGTGTTCTTTTTGAAAAGACAAAAGCACATAACATCCCCTACAAAACAATTAGCAACAGCAATACTAGCTTTTTGAATCCTTTGAAGTTGTTGTTGTTTTCAAAATTGCTTCAAAAATATCAAATAGGAACGTTAGTTCTAAAC
>CATIMP010000179.1 GCA_949528465.1 Bacteroidota bacterium
ACCCTGGAATTTGAATAAAAGGCATGGTTTTTTGAAGCACAACCAACACAAACGCCACCAAAAACCCAATACCGCCACCTACGCCGCTAAGCAAGATCCCTTGGGTGAAAAACACACGTTGTAACTGCGCCACGGGCGCACCCAGTTGGTAAAGCGTTTTGATGTTTTCTTTCTTTTCCAGCACGGTCATAATAATAGCACCTACCACATTAAACAACGCAATCAATACCACTAACGAGAGAATTCCAATAACGGCAACGCGTTCGGTTTGAAGCATTTTATACAAGGCTGGGTTCCGTCCTGTTTTGGTTAAGACGCGGTAGTTGCTGCCTAAGGCCTGTTGAAGACTTTTTTGTACGTTTTGGTCATCGGTTTGTGGGGCAAGTTTTACGTATAAAGCAGAGGCTTTTTCAGGAGCAATGCGCAACAGTTCTCGCACCATAGGTAGCGGGGCAAAGGCTGTCGTTTCGTCTACCGATTCACCAAGCTGAAACACCCCACGCACTAAGGCCGTTTGCGCCCTGAAAGGCTGTTGATTGAGGACGCTTTTGCTTTTTTGATTTGGTACCAAAAGCGTAACGCCTTCGGGGTGGTCATAGGCAGCGCCATCAAGTTGCGACAACACGCCAATGCCCAAAACGAGTTCATAGGCGTTAGGCGTTACCCAACCGCCCGCCATGGTTTTCCCCGAAACAACAGTATTAAACAAAGAATCAACCCCAATAACATTCGCAAATGCAGTGCGGTCTTTAAACCGCAGCATCATTTCTTGTGAAAGCGTAGCCGAAACCACCTCAACATCGTCGTGCTCATGTACGACTTGTAGTGTGTTTTCGTTTATATCAAAAAGTTCAGTTGTAGTAGATTCAATATAGATATCCGGGTCAAAAGCGTGTGTAAATTCCAAGCCAAACTGCCGCAAGCCACCAAAAACAGCGAGTACAATAAAAAAAGCGAAAACCGCAACGCCCACGACAAAAGCGGCAAAGCGACTAATAAGCGTAACGGCTACTTTTTTTTGCAGCTCAAAAGTGTAACGCCATGCCAGTATCCGAGTAAAGCGCATCTTATTCTTTCAAGGGGTCATTTTTTCGCGTAAGCGAATTTTCAATAGCATTGATGTATTCTAGCGAATCGTCTAAGAAAAACAACAAGTTTGGAACTTTGCGCAAATCGTTGCGGAGGTGTTGCGCCAAATCGTGCTTAAGCACATTTTTATTTGTACGTATTCCTTCCAAAATTTCTTTGGCTTTTTCGTGTGGAAAAATAGATAGATATACTTTAGCCACGCTGAGGTCAGCAGTAATACTGACTTTGGAAACTGAAAGCACTAAGTTTTTTACGCCTTGTGCACGAATTGCTCCTTGCAACAATGCCGTGATTTCTTGTTGTAGCAGCGCGTTGATTTTTTTTTGTCGTTGTGTTTCCATGCATCAAAAGTACTAATAACGCAGCCAAACCTGTATTTTTACGTGTGGATTTTCCAATACGTAAAATTGTACACATTGATATGGATGCTTTTTTTGCATCCGTAGAGCAGTTGGACAACCCAGAGCTGCGCGGCAAACCGATTGCCGTTGGCGGAGGTTCTGAACGCGGTGTTGTTGCAGCAGCCAGTTATGAAGCACGACCGTTTGGGGTGCGCAGCGCCATGTCGGGCAGGCAAGCCAAAAAATTGTGCCCAGAGCTGATTTTTGTGTCGTCTAATGGCGCACGCTACAAAGAGGTTTCCAATCAAATTAGGGAGATTTTTTTTGAATACACCGATTTGGTTGAGCCGCTTTCGCTAGACGAAGCCTATTTGGACGTGACCCAGAACAAAAAGGGGATGGTGTCGGCAACACAAATAGCCGCGGATATTCGGGAAAAAATTTTCGCCAAAACCAAGCTTACCGCATCGGCGGGGATATCTATCAATAAATTTTTGGCAAAAGTTGCGAGTGATTACAACAAACCGAATGGACAAAAAACAATACCTCCCGAAGAAGTACTTTCGTTTATGGAAGCGTTGGATGTTCGAAAATTTCACGGGATTGGAAAAGTAACTGCCGACAAAATGTACCGATTAGGAATTTACACAGGAGCAGATTTAAAAA
>CATIMP010000180.1 GCA_949528465.1 Bacteroidota bacterium
CCATACCACGTATCTAAGGAAAAGAAATCGCCCCCTTTCTGAATATCAACCAAAAAGCTTAGATCAAAATTCTTGTAGGAAATTGAGTTGCGAATACTTCCTGTCCAATCTGGATTTATATTTCCAATAACATTATCTGAATTAGAGGTTCTTTGGTAATGTGCATATTGATATCCACCATCTGCCGTTGTACTTCGTACATTTAAAACCTTAGCCCCATTGGCATCCCTTACAAAAGCGTGTCCTCGGATTACGCCAAATGGTTCTCCAACTTGCCCACCTATTTGCACACCACCTTGCGGCGACATAAGGTTTAGATATTGAACAGCTTTTCCTGTTGCGTCGTTACCAAGGCTTAAAATTTCAGAATCAAAAGTATTGTAATTGAACATAACATTCCATCTAAAATTATCATTCACTATTGGAGTGGCTTTAAGTAAAAGCTCTAACCCCTTGTTTTGAATACTTCCAGCATTTGTAACAATTTCGCTAAATCCTGTAGCGGGGGAAACGTCTAAATCGGTCAAAAGGTGATCTGTTGTTTTGTCGTATAAAGCCAAGTCTAACCCTAACCTTCCGCTAAAGAAATTTAACTCTAAACCTATCTCATTTTCAGTTGTGGTTTCTGCTTGTAGGTTTTTATTAGGAAGTGTACTTGGGTTTGAGGCTGAGGCTGCGCTACCTCTTGCTGCGTTAATCGTATAAGCTCTAAAAACATTATAAGGCGCAGTATCGTTACCTACTACAGAGTGGCTACCTCTTAGCTTTGCAAACGTAAGATCTTCACTTTTAATCAAATTAGAAAGAAGAACAGATCCAGACACAGAATAATAGCCGTAAGTGTTGTTGTTTATCGGAAGTACCGATGAGCGGTCTCTTCGATATGTGCCTTCCACAAAATAAGTGTCTTTAAATCCAAAGTTTAAGGAGGCAAACAAACCATCTACTTTTTTCTGTGCGTCATATTGATAAAGGTCATCAGCTGTAATTGGATTTGCAGAATTAGTTAGAGAAAAAATATCAGGAAAATTTAATCCCCCATTTGTTTTAGCTCTTGTCTCATCCCAATTTTGAACCCTTAAATTAATTCCTGCAAGGGCGTTAATGTCAATATCTTCACTCAAATCTTTATTGTAATTTAAAATAAAGTCGTAATTATATTCCGACCGAATTCGGTCTTCAATTTGATAGCCGGGCTGGTCGTCAAACAAATTAGCTCCTTTACTTCCTGTGCCAACAGCAATATTAGCACGTTGTTCCCTAACTTCAGTAACATTGTCAAAGGTCACACGGCCTAAAATGTTTAGGTTTTCATTGATATCATAAGTAAGACTAATATTTCCAAAATACCTATTTCGTGAGTCTGTGGTATAATTGTTAAATCGTGACCAATACGGATTGTCAAAATATAAGGGCTGGTGATTTGGTGTAGCTGATGCATCGTCAGTATTTGTACCGATCATGTTCCAAGAATAGTTTTTTCCTGTTTCATCGAACACTCTTTTTTGTTCTAAGATATTAGCACCTATACCCCACCACTGTCTAAAGCCTTGCATTGGGTTTAATCCGTCATATCCCGTGCCAAAGCGTCCAGTAGTTTGTGTATTAACGTATGAAACTGAACTATCTACATGCAAGTCGCCAAAGTCTCTGGTTGCTCGTAATGAAAAAGAATTTCTGTCCATAAATGAATTTGGTAAAATCCCTTGGGTATCAACATTTGTATAGCTTAATCTAAATGTACCATTATCACTCGCACCTTCAAATGAAATTGAGCTTTGCTGCGTGATATCCGCTTCAAAAAAATCATTTGGCGTATTATTTGGCGCCGCCAATTTGGTTGTTTTTTGGTATAGATCTCCCCATTCTGGTACCATATTATACCAATGGTAGGCTTCTTGCCCAACTAACTTTGGCCCATAAGAACCATCATCTCCTGTGTAAACAGCCGAATTATCTCCCCATTGACCATAGTATTTTCCAGTCCACTGCTCACCAGCAGGAATACTTGAAGGACCGACGTAAGCTCGTCTGTACTCTCCGTACCCATATCCATATTGATTTTGATAGACCGGTAAGGTCGATTTGTCAACATGGCCTACTGTAGTTTGAGAGTTTACACTAATTCCGACACCTTTTTTTA
>CATIMP010000181.1 GCA_949528465.1 Bacteroidota bacterium
CCGCCCAACAAGAAAACCGCCCAAAGCAATAGCAGTAGCATCCAAATGCCGATAAATAGTTCGCGTGGCATCAGGCCCCAACTTTGTACCATATCAGCGTTGGAAAGGAACTTTAATGCCAATGCCAATTCAATAAATCCAAGGGAAACTTTTACATTGTGTAACCATCCACCCGATTTGGGAAGCTTATTGAGTATGTTTGGAAAAAAGGATAGAAACCCAAATGGAAACGCAAATGCTGTTCCAAAGCCAAGCATACCTGCGGTAAGTTGCATGGCACCGCCATCTGCGGTTAATGAACCCACCAACAAAGAGCCTAAAATTGGTCCTGTACACGAAAATGACACCAACGCTAGGGTTACTGCCATGAAGAAAATGCCCACGTAATTTGATTTTGAGGAAGCCTCATCTGACTTAGACGACCACGATGTGGGAAGCGTTATATCAAACAGTCCAAAAAACGAGAGTGCAAACAGCAAAAAGACAGCAAAAAATACCATGTTTAGCACCACATTTGTAGCAATGGAGTTTAGCACTTCGGGGCGTAACTGATCTAAAAAATGAAACGGTAAACTGAGCAGCACATAAATACCAATAATAGAAAAGGTATAGGCCAAGGAACGCCGAATTCCCTCAGAACGACTGCCGCTACTCTTTGAAAAATAAGAAACCGTAAGTGGAATAAGCGGGAATACACAAGGCGTAAGCAAGGCCAAAAATCCACCCAATAATCCCAATACAAAAATGCCCCACCACGAACTGTTTTTTGTAGCAACAGAGGCTTCCAAAAGTTTGATGTTTTTTAAATCAAGTACGAGACTGTTATCCTCAATTTCAATATCCGTAAGGTCTCGATCTGTGGCGTTTACCAAAGTACCATCTGTGGGAATAACCAGGTTTTCTTCTCTAAAAATACAAATGGCATCGTCACAAGCTTGATATTCTATGGTTAAGCTTATTTCCTTTTCTTCTGTCTGAACAGCTTGCACCAGCATGGCTTTGTCAGTAAAATAAGACAATTCCATTTCAAAAATGGGATCAAATCCTGTTTTGGGCGTTGTGCCTTGGAGTTCGCCAATGGCTGTGGCATTGTTCCATAGCAACAATGTGGGGAGTGGTCCGTCTTCTGGCAAATCGGTGCTGTAGAGTTTCCAGTTATCTGCAATGGTAGCGCTTAATACTACGTCGTAGGTATTTGTATCCGATTGGCGCGCTTGTGCGCTCCACTGCACTGTGTTTTGTGCCCAGAGGCATTGTGCAATTAAAAGAAAAAGATATAACGGCTTCATACTATTTTGATTTGGAGGGTATTAGATAGGCCATCAGCTAGGTACCTACGGTCTAGTCGTTTACCAATTATCCAAATTACGTTTTTTTCATCACATAACAGCCATTGGTTGTTCTTTTCAGCAGCAGACATTTTTTCATCCTTAAAAAATTTAGAAAGCTTCTTTTTGCCTTTCATACCTGTTGGATAAAACAAATCGCCTTTATTCCAACGGCGTAAAATCAACGGGAAAGTCAATTTTGAGGCATTTACCAACACACTATTTGCAGTAGTTTTTGAGTGTACATTTAGTGAAGAAAACTCCAATTTTACAGGAAATTCAATCCCATTTTCATTAACGAAATACATTTCATTTGCATCATCCACAGGGGTTGTTTGTAAAGACAAAATCAAATAATCACGCTCTCGAAGCAATTCGTGTGTGGCACTCACGCATTTTTTTCCTGCATGTGTAGCCAACAATTTCTCCACTTCAACAGCATCAAAACCATATGTGGAAAACAACTGATGTAACCAAAATCTTTTGGGCTGTAAGTCTTCTATGGAAGTCAACGGAATCGTAATTCCATCTGGTGCATTTTCCCATGCTTTTTTAATCGCGTTTACTTGTACTGAAATAGCATCAAAAGTATCTTGTAAGTGCTGAACAGACGTAAGCGTATTGGCAGCTGTTTGAGGGGATAATCTTAAATAATCCGGCATAACATCATGCCTAACCGCATTTCGAAAATATTTTGTTGAGTTGTTAGATACGTCTTCACGCCATTTAAGCGTATTGGTCTTGGCGTAAACCACTAATTCATCCTTAAAAAAGGGCAACAATGGACGAATTAAAAAGCCATTTTTTGCACGAATTCCACTCAACCCCTCTACCCCGCTACCTCTTGAAAGGCGCATAAATAGCGTTTCCAGTTGATCATCAGCGTGGTGTGCGGTAAGCACCGCATCATACTGGTGTTCAGCTACCAATTCTTCAAACCAAGCATAGCGCAAATTCCTGGCTTTTTCTTGAATACCAGATGCGCCAGGTTTTATAGGTTTTATTGCCATATGCAAATTCACACGCAATGTTTTTGCCGTTTCTGAAACTAAAGATTCATCTAAATCGCTGTCTCCACCACGAAGTTTGTAATTCACGTGTGCCATATCAAAAGAATACCCGCATTTGGATAACAAATGCGCCAACACCACACTGTCAACGCCTCCACTTACCGCAAGCAGTAGCTTTGGATTAGAAGTAAAATCCAGTATAGATTCAATATGCTGTTTAAACTTTTGTTCCATGGCTCATTTGCGTGGCAACTTTATTTGCCAAAACACGTTTAATTGCCTCTACCTTTAGCTGGCATTCTTCGTACTCTTGCTCCACATTGGCAGCAGCAGTAAGCGCGCTTCCTACATGCGTAGAAAGGTATTGTTGTTGTGCATCATAAATCAA
>CATIMP010000182.1 GCA_949528465.1 Bacteroidota bacterium
GATTCCCCTACGGGCTACTAAAATTATAATATGGCAAATCATAAATCCGCCTTAAAAAGAATTCGTTCAAACGAAACTAAGCGTCAACGTAACCGTTTTCAGCACAAAACAACCCGTAACGCTATTCGCGATTTTAAAGCGTTAGAAAAGAAAAAAGATGCCGAAACCAAGCTTCCGCTTGTGGTATCTATGATCGATAAGTTGGCTAAGAATAACATCATTCACGACAACAAGGCAGCGAACTTAAAGTCTAAACTTACAAAACACGTTAGTACTCTTTAAGTCATTCTACAGCTAAGAAATAAAAAAAGGCGTCCATTTGGACGCCTTTTTGTTTTTATAAAATACGAAAACGTTTACGCATTCATCGAAATCAAAAACTCTTCGTTGTTAAGTGATTTTTTGATACGATCGCTGATAAATTCCATAGCTTCTACCGGATTCATATCGGCAAGGTATTTCCGCATAATCCACATACGCTGAATGGTTTTTTCATCCAATAAAATATCATCACGACGCGTACTAGAAGACACCAAATCAATGGCTGGGAAAATTCTGCGGTTGGAAATACGACGGTCAAGTTGCAACTCCATGTTACCTGTTCCTTTAAATTCTTCAAAAATAACCTCATCCATTTTAGAACCAGTTTCAGTTAATGCCGTAGCAATAATAGACAGCGACCCGCCATTTTCAATATTACGTGCTGCTCCAAAGAAACGCTTTGGTTTGTGCAATGCATTCGCATCTACACCACCACTTAAAATCTTGCCCGAAGCAGGCTGTACGGTGTTGTAGGCGCGTGCCAATCGGGTGATGGAATCCAACAGGATAACCACATCATGACCACATTCTACAAGGCGTTTTGCTTTTTCCAATACAATATTAGCGACTCTTACGTGGCGATCTGCAGGCTCGTCAAAGGTAGAAGCAACTACTTCGCCTTTTACGTTGCGTTGCATATCAGTAACTTCCTCAGGACGCTCGTCAATAAGCAAAATAATTTGATAGACCTCTGGGTGGTTTGCAGCAATGGCATTAGCCACGTCTTTAAGCAACATCGTTTTCCCTGTCTTAGGCTGCGATACAATCATACCACGTTGCCCTTTTCCAATAGGACAAAACAAATCCATTACTCGTGTAGAGATAGTACTTTGCTTGTCTCCAATGTTAAACTTTTCTTGTGGGAATAGTGGCGTAAGGTGCTCAAAAGAAACACGGTCACGCACCACATCAGGTGAAAGACCGTTAATTAAGGAAACCTTAATGAGCGGAAAATATTTTTCACCTTCTTTTGGCGGACGAATATGTCCTAAAACCGTATCACCAGTTTTAAGCCCAAATAGGCGTACTTGTGAATTAGAAACGTAAATATCATCGGGTGAAGACAAATAGTTATAATCCGACGAACGTAGGAAACCGTATCCCTCAGGCATCATTTCCAAAACGCCTTCACTTTCTATAATTCCATCAAACTCGAAATCGGGCTGACGGTATCTATTGCGATTGTCTTTGTTGTGATTGTCTTTGTTGTTATTATTTCCGTTACCGTTTTGATTTCGGTTATCTCTATTGTTGTTTTTGTTTCTGTTATTTCCGCCGTTGTTCCCGTTATTTCCGTTGTTGCGGTTTTTGTTTTGAGCGGGTTTTTCTTCTTGTGGCTTACCCTCGTTTTTAGGCTTTACAGCTTTTTTTTGAGGAGTCCTTTTAGGTTTTTCAGCTGTTTCTTTTTGGGCTGAGGTTTGTTTTGGCGCTTCTTTTGGCGCTTCTCCTGGTTCCGGTAAGGTAGATTGATGATCTATGATGCGGTAAGTAAGCTCAATTTTTTTAAGCCCTGCAGTCTTTTTAAGATCTAATTCTTTTGCAATTTCTTGCAATTCAGCAAGTTTCTTTGCTTTTAATTCTGATAATTCAAACATGTGTGAATAGGTAAAATATAAGTTGTAATATAGTTGGCTGAAGTAGATGCCTGTTTAGCAAACATACAACTTTTTTTATTTTTGGTGCAGATTAATTTCATTTCGTGATTTCGATATCCATTATTATTCCTTTTTTTAATGAGGAAACCTATTTAGAAAAGTCCATAAATAGCTTATTAGCACAAACGGTTGCGTTTAGTGAACTTATTTTAGTTGATGATGGCTCCACAGATGCATCGTTGTCCATTGCAAAATCTTTTGCAAAAAAGGACAACTCTATTCGTGTAATTACCGCTGAAGAGAAATCTACTCATCAACCGGGACAAAAAGTTATTTACGCTTTTGAACGCGGTTTTACGGCACTTTCATCGCCATGGGACGTTGTTTGTAAGTTCGATGCAGATATAATTTTCCCTTCAAATTATTTAGAAACTATGGCGAAATCATTTTCTAACAATGATACTTTAGGGATGTTTTCGGGTGTGTTAACCATTGAAAAAAATGGCATTTGGGAATTGGAAAATATTTCTTCTCAACATGTTCGTGGTCCTGTGAAGGCATACAGTAAATCTTGTTTTTCTTCTATTGGGGGTCTACGCCCTGCACTAGGTTGGGATACTTTAGACGAACTGTTGGCGTTATTTAACGGTTTTGCTGTTGAAGTAGATAGTTCGCTACGCGTAAAACACTTACGCCCAACTGGGTCAAAATATCGACGTAGTGTTGCAAAAGCCAAAGGCGAAGTTTTTCACGCATTAGGCTATGGATTATTTCTGGGTATTATTGCCTCTGTAAAGTGGTCGCAAAAACAGCACGGAAATTTAAGGGATGTACTTGAAGGCTTTTTAGCGGCATGGTTCAAAAACAAACCAAAGCTCGTAACTATTGAAGAAGAAAAATTTATTCGTAAATATCGTTGGTCACGAATCCGAAGACGTTTTATCGGCTAATTCAATTACTACCAAATTTTGTGCTTTGCCTTTGGAGAGTTCAAATTTGATTAAGGTTTGCTTTTTATGAAACCCATGTTTTCCTGCTGCGCCTGGATTGATATAAAGCAGTGCTCTATTTTTATCAAAAGCAACTTTTAAAATATGCGAGTGTCCACAAATAAAAAGCTGCGGCTTTAACATGGATAACTTTTCGGAAATCCCTTTGGCATATCTGTTTGGTCTTCCGCCAATGTGCGTCATAAATACCGAAACTCCTTCAATTTCAAAAACCAAATCTTCAGGAAATTCTTGTCGAATTGTTGCATTATCAATGTTTCCATAAACAGCTCTAAGCGGTTTTAGCTTCTGTAGCGCGTCGGTTACATTTAGATTGCCAATATCTCCAGCGTGCCAAATTTCATCCACATCTTTGGCGTAACCCAAAACTCTTGGGTCTAAAAAACTATGCGTATCTGAAAGCAACAATATCTTTTTCATCATCTTTGTACAAAATTACACCTTTGCGTTACTTTTTAGAACTTTCTTACAAAGGAACTTCATATCATGGCTGGCAACGCCAGCCCAATGCGGTGTCCGTGCAGCAGGTTTTGGAAGAAGCCTTGAGTACATTGTTAGGAAAAGAAATTCAAATTCTTGGCGCAGGAAGAACAGATACAGGCGTTCATGCCAAACAGATGTTCGCACATTTTGAAGCGGATTTTCCCATAGAACAGATCAATGATCTTGCATTTAGATTAAATCGTTTTTTGCCAGCTTCTATTGCAATTCAAGCCATACGTCCTGTAGTTGCTGATGCACATGCACGATTTGATGCTACTTCTCGTAGCTATGCATATTACATCACGAGTATAAAAGATCCATTTGCTAACGAACACGCCTATTTTTTCAATGCTCCGTTAGACGTAAACGCTATGAATGCCGCTGCTACTTTATTAATACAACACAAAAATTTTAAATGTTTTTCGCGTTCTAAAACAGATGTAAAGACCTATGATTGTGATGTTTCTGAAGCTTTTTGGGAGCAGCAACAATCAGCACTTATTTTTCATATCTCCGCAAACCGATTTTTACGAAACATGGTGCGTGCTATTGTTGGCACACTTCTGGACGTTGGAACTGGGAAATTATCGATACCTGGATTTCAAACCATCCTTGAAAGTCAAGACCGAACGCAAGCAGGAAGTTCCGCTCCAGCACACGGATTATTTTTAACCAAAATTCGCTACCCAAACACTATCTTTGAAGTTCATGGAAAAGAAAAATCCCAATAGTGTTTTAGATGTTGGCTTATTCAAACGCCTGATGGTGTTTGTCAAGCCTTACCGCAAAATATTTGCTTTTGTACTGTTGGCTGCAATTCTACTTTCGGTTTTTTCTACATTAAGTCCATACCTGTTAAAAGTAACAATCGATGACTACATAACAGTCAAAGACTATGAAGGTATGTTGTTGCTTATTGCGCTAATGGGCGGTACTTTGGTACTGGAGGTTATCTTTCAGTTTGTGTTTATTTATTATGCTAATTGGCTGGGGCAACACGTAATTTTTGATTTACGCAATACGCTTTACACCCATATGCTGCAATTTAAAATGACCTACTATGACAATTCTGCCGTAGGACGATTGGTCACGCGAGTAGTTAGCGACATAGAAACCATATCGGGTATTTTTAGTCAGGGGCTATTTATGATTATCGCTGACTTGCTTAAAATGCTTGTAGTTATAGTGGTGATGTGGTCTGTGAGCTGGAAATTATCCCTAATTGTTTTTATTGTATTGCCACTTATTTTAGTTGCAACACGAAAATTTCAAAAAGCCATGAAAATTACTTTTGACGAAGTACGAACACAAGTGGCGAACCTGAATAGTTTTGTGCAAGAGCGTATTTCAGGGATGAGTATTGTACAGCTTTTTGCACGTGAGCACACCGAATCAAAAGCCTTTAGAGCCATTAACGATAAACATCGCAAGGCATGGATTAAAACGGTTTGGTACAACTCTATCTTTTTTCCAATTGCAGAACTATCCACATCTATTACCATTGGACTATTGGTGTGGTTTGGTGGGCTTAATGTTATAGCAGGTTCGTCAGGGATTACACTGGGAATTATCTTTCTATTTATTCAATTATCCCAAATGCTTTTTCGACCACTTCGGCAGATTGCCGATAAGTTTAATACCCTACAAATGGGAATGGTTGCGGTGCGCCGTGTTGTAGCTATCTTGGATTCGGATGAAATAATCCCGAATCAAGGAAAAATTGCAAACAAAGAGCTTAAGGGGAAATTGCGATTTGAAAACCTACACTTTTCGTATAAAAAAGGCGAGCCAGTACTTCACGGGATTTCGTTTGAAATGGCGCCAGGCGAAACCGTTGCCGTTGTTGGTGCGACAGGTGCTGGAAAATCTACACTGATTAATATTTTGAGTAGATTTTATACGATTGATAGTGGAAAGGTGCTACTTGACGATGTGTCTATAGAGGACTATGAACGTTCTTGGTTGCGTAAGCAAATAGGTGTGGTGCTACAAGATGTATTTCTTTTTGCCGATTCAATCTATAACAATATTACACTTTGGGACACTTCTATCAGCGAGGAAGAAGTAGTTGCTGCTGCAAAGAAAATAGGGGTTCACTCCTTTATTTCAAGTCTTCCAGATGGATATCATTTTAATGTAAAAGAACGCGGTGGATTACTATCAACAGGGCAACGCCAACTTATTGCTTTTCTTCGCGCTTACGTCATTCAGCCAAAAATTTTAGTGCTTGACGAGGCTACATCTTCTATTGATACTCACGCCGAAAAACTGATTCAAAAAGCAACTAAAGAAGTGACTAAAGGTAAAACCTCACTTGTTATTGCTCACCGATTGGCTACGGTTCAACGCGCAGACAGAATTATTGTATTGGATAAGGGAAATATCGTTGAGGTTGGGACACACAAAGAGTTGTTGAACATTAACGACGGGTACTACAAAAATCTCTACGAAGTACAATTTTCAGCTCCAGCAGAAGCAGTCTAATCCATGTCTTTTGTGAGCATTTCACTAAGCTCCTTGTAAGAATTGAACGGAATACGTTCACCACTTTTAAAGTATCCAATAGCACCTGTTTCTTCTGAAACCACAAGCACTACGGCATCGGTTTTTTCAGTAATTCCCAAGGCGGCTCTGTGTCGTAATCCATATCTTTTGGGTATCGTTTTGCTCTCAGAAACAGGTAGAACAACTCGTGTTGCAGTAATAGCGTTGTTTTCAATAATTGCAGCTCCATCGTGAAGTGGAGCATTTTTATGGAAAATACTTTCAATTACAGGAATAGAAAGTTCCATATTAACCTCAACCCCCGAGGGCTTTAAAAAATCCAGACTACTGTTTCGCTCCAAAACCAATAGCGCACCTGTTTTTTGTTTTTTTAGCGACGAGCAACTTTGAACTAAGGCCTCAATGTTGAGCTCAGGCTCTTGCGCGCTCTGGTTGGCAGAAAAAAGCTTTAGATATCGATTGAATCTTTTTCGGTTTGCTAAGTTTGATGAACCAAGCATTAAAAGGAGTTTTCTGATTTCTTGTTGAAACACAACAATTAAGGCAAACACTCCAACGCTCATAAACCCACCCAAAATATTGCTGAGTAGTTCCATATTTAGCGCATCGGTGATTTTCCAAATGAGATAAAGAATAACAATTCCAACAAAAATATTTATTGCTGCTGTGCCACGAACCAAGCGATACGCATAGTAGAGGAGGAGGGCGACCAAAATAATATCCAATACGTCTAGCAGATTAAAATCTAAAAAATCAAACATCTTATAAAATTACGGATTTATTGGATAAGACGCGTCAAGTGCTTCCATAAGCTGAACGGTTTCCCGTGCTTCCTTTACATCGTGAACACGTAAAATGTGTGCGCCTTGCTGCAATGCAACTGCATTAAGTACTGTAGTGCCATTGAGTGCATGCGTTACGTCTACCCCTAATGTTTTGTAAATCATAGACTTACGCGAAATACCAATTAGCAATGGAACACCAGTAATGTGTAGGCTACGTAAATGCTTGAGTAACGTAAAATTGTGATTTATCGTTTTACCAAATCCAAACCCCGGATCTAAGATAATGTCGTTAATGCCTGCTGCATGTGCCGCTTTAATTTTTTCAGAAAAAAAGGTGCGAACTGCAACTAGAACGTCATCATATTCAGCGTTATTTTGCATGGTTTGTGGCGTTCCTTGCATGTGCATGGCAATGTACGGCACGCCGAGTTTACCAACTGTTTTTAGCATATCTTTATCTAAATTACCAGCTGAAATATCGTTTACGAGCTGTGCGCCAGCTGCTACTGCCTGAGCTGCCACCTTGCTACGGTAGGTGTCGATAGAAATAAAAATCTCAGGAAATGTTTGACTCATTTTTTTTATTACTGGAAGTACGCGTTTGAGTTCTTCATTCGTAGAAATTTCTTCAACTCCGGGTTTAGAGCTTGCGCCACCAACATCAATAAACGTAGCCCCTTCTGAAATCATTTTTTCAGTTTGCCTAAGTGCGGCATCAATATTATTATGTTGACCACCATCATAAAACGAATTGGGGGTTAGGTTTAAAATCCCCATAATTTTTGGTGTTGTTAAGTCGATGAGTTTGCCGTTGCACGTGATGTTCATAAAAAGCACTTAAAATTGTTGGTAAAGAACCAAATGATGTTCATTTTTGAGCGAAATTTACAACAAATCAAATCAGGTGGCACAAACCAAAGCACAATATCTGTCAGAAGCAACTAAATGTAAGGAGCTTTTTGAGAAAAAAATGATTGACTACGGCTGTGCTTGGCGTATTCTTCGAACGCCGTCACTTACCGATCAAATTTTTATTAAGGCGCAACGCATTAGAACACTGCAAGAAGTAGTCTCCAAAAAAGTGGACGAAGGCGAGGAAGCTGAATTTATTGGAATAGTGAATTATGCTATTATGGCATTGATTCAGTTGGAATTGGGTGTTGCAGATCAGCCTGATTTATCCAACGAGGAAGTCATGCATTTGTATACCAAACATGCCGCCGAAACAAAAGAACTTATGGAACGTAAAAATCACGATTATGGCGAGGCTTGGCGTGACATGCGTGTAAGCTCACTTACAGATTTAATTTTGCAAAAATTACTTCGTGTAAAACAAATTGAAAATAATGAGGGTAAAACGCTTGTCAGCGAAGGGCTCTCGGCAAACTACCAAGACATGATAAATTATGCCTTATTTGCCTTAATTCATCTTAACAATCAACCAAAATAACACTCATGAGAAAGCAAATTGTAGCAGGAAACTGGAAAATGAATTTAGACGCTGCACAAAGTGTCGAACTAATAGAAGCCTTAAAAAAAGAATCACTTGATGCTGACGTAAGTGTGGTAATTTCGACTCCTTCGGTACATCTTGCCAGTGCTGTAAAACAAACCGAAAACAGCGCTGTTAGCGTAGCGGCGCAAAATATGCATCAAGCTACTTCAGGAGCTTTTACGGGAGAGATTTCTGCTACCATGCTTAAATCTATCGGAGTAAATACGACGCTTTTGGGGCACTCTGAGCGCAGAGCGTATTTCCATGAAACGGATGAATTATTAGCAGAAAAAGTAAATACCGCTTTGGAAAACGACTTGGAAATCATTTTTTGCTTTGGCGAAGAATTAGATGAGCGCAAGTCAGCGCGTCATTTTGATGTGGTTTCAAGTCAACTAAGCAAAGCACTTTTTCATTTAGATGCCTCGCAATGGAAACATATTGTGTTGGCGTATGAGCCTGTTTGGGCCATTGGAACAGGAGAAACGGCATCTCCTGCGCAAGCACAAGAAATGCACGCACATATCAGATCCGTTTTAGCAGCGCAATACGACGATGCTTTGGCGCAAAGTGTTTCTGTGCTATATGGTGGGAGTGTAAAGCCTGCCAATGCACAAGAGATTTTTGCCCAGCCAGACGTAGATGGCGGACTTATCGGCGGAGCTTCCTTAAAAGCCGATGACTTTGCCGCTATTGTTAATGCATTTTAAGGTTGAGAGCCTACTGCGCATTTCAATTTACTATTTCTCCCATTGACAAAATGGAAATCGCCACAGCGTGGTTATCCACTTTTGCTTTTGAAAGCTTTGTGCAACACGACAATGGCATAACCGCCTACATTCCACAAGACCAAACCCCTGAAAATTTATTAGAAGATTGCCTTGCCATCCCTTTTGATGGTGTTAAACTTTCTGGTAATTTCAAAACCATTGAAGGGCAGAACTGGAATGCCGTTTGGGAAGCTCAATTTCATCCCATTGCCGTTGGCGATTGGACGGTTCGCGCATCATTTCATGCAGCTGCAACAACGCAACACGAACTAATAATTGATCCACAGATGTCGTTTGGAACGGGGCATCACGCCACCACACAATTGATGCTGGAGCAATTAATGGAATTAGATTGCGATAACACTTCGGTTTTTGATGTGGGCACTGGAACAGGCGTCTTGGCTATTGCTGCCAAGAAGATGGGCGCATCAACAGTTTGCGGTGTTGATATTGAAGATTGGTGTGTAGAAAATGCCAAAGAAAATGCCTCAAAAAACAGAATATTAGATATTTCATTTAGTACAAATAGTATTGAATCGATTACAACAAATTTTGATGTGCTACTGGCCAATATCAATCGAAATGTACTTCTTGAACACTTACCGAAATACGCCACGCTTCTCAATAAAAACGGTGTTTTATTACTATCTGGATTTCACGAAAATGATGTTGAGGCACTTATAGATTTGGCTCAAAACAGTGGACTACGTTTGGAAGGAAAAACCGAAAAAGCGGGCTGGATTTGTCTAAAATTTTTAATTTAGTGATGATGATACGTTTTGATCAAACCGAAGAACAGGGGCAACCGCAGTACGATTTGGCAGTGGAGTCATCGCGCATGCACGAAATTATTCTGTATAACGATGAGGTGAATACTTTTGATCATGTTATCAAAACACTGATTGAGGTGTGCGACCACACCCCAGAGCAAGCCGAGCAGTGCTCGCTTATTGTCCATTACAAAGGAAAATGTTCGGTAAAGCGGGGTTCGTATGATGAGTTGGAACCCAAATGTATTCGCCTACATGCGGCTGGACTTAGTGCCGAAATTGTTTAAATATTGATTCAATACGAATTCCGTAATTTAGCATAAAATTGTTTTATGCGCATTATTAGTATTTTGCTGCTTTGTGCGTCCATCTCTTATGCCCAACCTGCAGCTATGAAAAACTCCATACACGCTTTTACCGTTGAAGATATCAATGGCGATTCTTTTTCCCTTGCATCTTTAAAAGGTAAAAAGGTAATGATTGTAAATACGGCCTCAAAATGTGGCCTTACGCCGCAATATGAAAAGCTCGAAGCCCTGTACCGAAAATATAAAAACCAAAACTTTGTAATTATTGGGTTCCCTGCCAATAACTTTATGTGGCAAGAGCCTGGTACGAATGAAAAAATAAAAGCATTTTGTAAGCAAAATTATGGTGTTTCATTTCCCATGATGTCAAAAATCAGCGTTAAAGGAAAAAACCAACACCCTGTGTATGCTTTTTTAACACAACAAGATAAAAATGGCGTAAAGGATAGTTCGGTAAGTTGGAATTTTCAAAAATATTTAATTGACGAAAATGGTGTTTTGGTAGATGTAATTTCTCCGCGTACACAACCCGATGATCCACAAGTAATAAATTGGATAAAAAGTTAAAATGAAGGTAGATATTTTAGCCATAGGCGCACATCCCGACGATGTTGAGTTAGCGTGCGCAGGTACGCTTGCAAAAGAAATTGCTGCGGGTAAAACGGTTGTTCTTCTTGACCTTACAAAAGGCGAGTTAGGCACTCGAGGAAGTGCAAAAATACGAGAATCGGAAGCTGCACACGCAGCCGATATTTTAGGTGTGGCTGCGCGTTTTAACCTCGATTTTGCAGATGGTTTTTTTCAAAATGATCGTACACATCAAGAAAAACTGATTGCACATATCCGTCACTTACAACCCGAAATGGTGTTGTGTAACGCTGTTAGCGACAGGCATCCCGATCACGGAAGAGCAGCTGCACTGGTTGCAGAAAGTTGTTTTTTAAGTGGTTTGCAAAAAGTTGACACCACTTTTGAAGGGCAAAAGCAACAACATTGGCGCCCAAAACAACTGTATCATTACATTCAATGGAACAGTGCTACACCTGATTTTGTGGTAGATATCAGCACTCAAATGGAGCTAAAACTTAAAGTTGTAAAAGCCTATAGTTCGCAGTTTTACACCCCTGATAGTTCTGAGCCTGAAACACCCATTAGCACAGCAAATTTTTTGAATAGTATTAAGTACCGTGCCGCAGATTTGGGCCGCCTGATTGGCGTTGATTATGCAGAGGGCTTTACGGCAAGTCGTTTGGTAGGCGTGAATGCCATTAGCGATTTAGTGTAATTCCTTTTTTGATTTTGTAAAAACGTAGTACATTTGCATCCTACAAAATGGTGGTTGTAGCTCAGTTGGTTAGAGCGCTAGATTGTGGTTCTAGAGGTCGCCGGTTCGAAACCGGTCTTCCACCCATCAAAAACCCTTCGAGAAATCGAGGGGTTTTTTATTTATGAAAATTTTATAAATTAATTGTAATCACATATATTTAAATAAATTTTGATGAATGAGAAAAATAATTTTATTTTTTTTGGTTTCACTGCAGTTTATTTCGTGTTCAGTTAACCCTTACATTTGGATTGACTCAAATAAATCAATTCCAAATGCTCCTTTTTTAGAAAAAAGTTTTAGCATCGACGGTGTAGTTGATAATAGAAAGAAAACAGAATGGCCTTCGAAGTATAATAAACTTTTAAGCGAGTCCATTAAGATGGAGTTTCAAAAAGAACTTTCGAGACATTTTATTATTAATGATACAATTAATTCAGACTTAAAAATAAAATTTGAAATACAAGAGTTCAGCTATTTTAATAATGAAAGTTGGAAAAAAGATAAAACGGTTTATTGGCTTTTAAGTGCCGGCTTGATTGCAGCAGAAATCTCCTATCTAAGCACTATTGAAACGGAGTACATTAATGGTGAGGAGATAAAGACTAATGAAGACAAAACTCTGAAAGGTGTTTTTATTGGAGCTGGAGTCATTTGGGTAGCAAATGCTGTTAGGATGATTAGAAAGACACTTAAGGGCGCATACTTGCGTGAAAACCATAAAATTAAACTTTTGGCTTCCTTGTATGACAATAAAAATAATTTTATTTCTTCTTATGAAGGAGCTGCTTCTGGAAAATTTAATAGAAAAAACAAGAATTCATCTCGAGAATATTCTAATGAAATAAATGGTAGTTTATCAGACGTGTTTAATCAAATAATTAAACAAATATATGATGACGAGGATATGATTAAAACGCATTTCGAGCTAAACTAACCACAACTCTATTAATATGGAACACCTGTCTACTGCTACTTACATTGTAAAAGCAACAGACAAGTCAAACAACGAAGAGTTAACTTATAAGGTGGTTAAAAACTAAATACAATGAAAAAACTACTAATACTTTTATTACTGCCTGTATTTGGATTTGGGCAAGGAGAACAGCGTTATGCTGATGGTACAGCTACAGACCAAGAGGGGAATACTTTTGAGTGGATAAATTACGGTAATCAAGTTTGGGCGATAGAAAACGCAGAGACGGAGACTTATAGAGATGGTACGCCCATACCACAAGTAACAGATGATGATGAATGGTTAAACCTTACCACAGGCGCTTGGTGTTATTACAATAATGACACAACAAGAGGCAAGCTATACAATTGGTATGCTGTGATGGGTATTCACGACAACGACCCTAACACCTCCAACAAAGAATTTGCACCAGAGGGTTGGCACGTACCAAGTGATACCGAGTGGACAACGTTTGAAAACTATCTTATAGCTAATGGCTACAATTACGACGGAACAACCACAGAAAATAAAATAGCCAAAGCAATTGCATCTAATACGGGGTGGGATACTAGAACAGAGCCAGGAGCAGTAGGTAACGACCAAAGGCTAAACAACAGCAGTGGCTTTAATGCCCTACCTGAGGGTGACCGTTATATAAAAGGTTATTTCGATTTTGAGGGTACCCTAGCAAGCTTTTGGAGCTCCACTGAGAACAATACTTCTCCGTATCCGGAAAGAGCATTCAACCGCTTCCTTGAAGGCAAGAGTTATAACTTAGGTATAAAGGACTATAACTTTAAGCAAGACGGTCTTTCAGTCCGTTTTGTTAGAGACACCTCTACAGCATCCATAAATGACTACTCGAATACTAAAACAATCTACCCCAATCCCACAACTTCAATACTAACCATTGAAAGCAACAAGGATTACCAAATAAAGGTATACGACCTATTAGGCAATAAAGTATTGGAAACACAAGGTAATTCTGTTAATATGGAACACCTGTCTACTGCTACTTTCATTGTTACAGCAACAGACAAGTCAAACAACGAAGAACTGACGTATAAAGTTGTCAAAAACTAAATCATAATTATGAGAGGTTCAATATTCATTCTAATAGCATCAATTGGTATTTTACTTTACTCATTCATTATTAAATCTAAAAAATGAAGAAACTACTACTACTTTTATTTTTACCTGTTTTAGGTTTTGGGCAACAAAACACAAATTTTCAAACCCAATCAATGACAACAGACCCTTGTGCCGCTAAAATTATTTATAGTTCTGGAGCAATAAACCAAACTATCTGTGAAGCAGATCCAATTAGCCATATTGTCTTTGAACTTGCAGACGGAGCGCAAACAGCCAATGTTACAGGACTTCCTCCAGGTATTATTTATGAGATTGTTGGTGCTACGCTTACCATATCTGGAACACCAAGCGATGTGGCCGTCAATGAAGTTTATTCTTATTCTGTTCAGCCCATAAATGTTAATACAAATTGTAGTGGGACTGCAATAACCGGAACAATCATCGTCAATGCAGATGGAGAACTCACTAGCACCTCAGGAAATACTGATCAAACCCTTTGTGAAGATGAAGCCATTACGCCTATCAACCTTACACTTGCTGGTGGAGCGACTGGCGTAGCTATCACAAGTATTACAGGAGCTGATATAAGCTGGATGAATGTAGCTGTAAGTGGCACAAGCGTCACCATAACCGGAACACCAAGTCAGGACATTATATCTACAACCGTTTACGACTACACGGTTATAACAACTGGAAGTAGCTGTACAGATGCTGAAATACAAGGAACCATAACCGTTAATCCTACACCAAAAGTACTTTACAATAACCCTGATGGAACTAATGGTAATGTAAATCAAGCTGTTTGCGAAGGAGCTTTAATTGACCCTATTGTATTTACTTTAGAAGGAACAGAAAGTGCCAATGTTACAGGATTACCAACTGGTATTACGTACGCCATTTCTA
>CATIMP010000183.1 GCA_949528465.1 Bacteroidota bacterium
ATAATTCCAATCAAAGACGGTGAAAATATCGATCGCGCACTAAAGCGCTTCAAACGCAAGTTTGATAAAACAGGAACCATGCGTCAGTTACGCAGTCGCCAGACATTCACGAAACCATCCGTTTCGAGACGTGCTCAGGTACAAAAAGCTTCCTATATCCAGAATCTTCGCGACCAAGAAGAAAATTAATTTCTTACCTTGTCCATATGGACAATGTCGCTGCTTTTCTTCGTTATCTAACGGCTGAAAAAAACTATTCTGCACATACACTTCGTGCTTATCATAAAGATTTGAACGATTTTATGTCGCATTGTACTTCCAATTATCAGCTTAAAGATTTAACCAATGTTCATTATGCAATGGTTAGAGGTTATGTTGTAGCCCTATCAAAAAAGGGGTTGACTACGCGTAGCATTAATAGAAAATGTGCCACATTAAATTCTTTCTACACCTATTTGCGCACTATTGGAGCAATAGACACGCATCCGCTTGCGCAGCACAAATCCCTAAAGGCCAAAAAGTCATTTATCGTACCTTTTAGTGAGTCAGAGGTGGCGCAGGTTTTGCTACAAATTGACCGCTCATCTTTTTCGGGACTTAGAGATGCTACCGCCATAGAACTATTGTACAGTACTGGAATGCGCCAAGCAGAGCTTATAGGGCTGAAAGTTTCTGATATTGACTGGTCGCAACAACAATTACGTATTTTGGGCAAACGAAACAAGGAGCGTATTGTTCCTATGCTTCCATCTTTAATAACGTCATTGAAAAGCTACTGCAAACAACGAAGTGACATAGATAAGGCCACAACACACGATATTTTGCTGGTCACTGATAAAGGCAAAAAAACCTATCCGTCATTTGTGTATCGACTCATAAAATTGTATTTTAGGGAAGTATCTAGTAAGATACGCACCTCGCCTCATGTGCTGCGACACAGCTTTGCGACACATATGTTAGACGCTGGTGCTGACATTAACGTGGTTAAAGAAATTCTTGGCCACGAAAGCTTGGCTGCAACACAAGAGTACACTAAAGTTCAGCTCCCCAACGTGCAAGACGCCTATCGCGCAGCACACCCTAGAGCAAAGAAGTAAGTATTCTCGCGTCAAGTTGACCTTTTTTAACTTTTTAAACATTTTGTATGCGACTCACTATTCAAGCGATTAACTTCTCATTAAAATCAAATCTCAAAAAATTTATTTCCAAACGCATTGATAAATATCAGCACTATTATGGTAGGATTTTATCAACTGATTTGTACATGAAACTTGAGAAATCGGCACATAATCGCACCAAACAAGTAGAAATAAAGGTTCAAATACCTGGCGATACGCTCATGGTAAAAAAGGAAAGTGGCACTTTTGAAGAGGCCATTGATGCAGCGTCAAGGGCTGTTGAACGCTTACTTATACGAAGGAAAGAGAAACAATTGCGCTCACATCAAAATGGGGTCTAATTTTTTTGAAGCAAAATAAATTAATTGTTACATTTGCAACCGCTTCCAAACGGGAGCAGAAGCCGATGTAGCTCAGCTGGCTAGAGCAGCTGATTTGTAATCAGCAGGTCGTGGGTTCGAGTCCCTCCATCGGCTCTCTTCACTCTTAGAGTGATGTTCTTTGTAATACGGGGAGATACTCAAGCGGCCAACGAGGACAGACTGTAAATCTGTTGGTTTTTACCTTCGCAGGTTCGAATCCTGCTCTCCCCACATGCCTTTTAAGGTAACCATGCGGATGTAACGCAGTTAGTTCCGGCTAGCCTACACTTTCGCTTTTTGAGTGTCTCGACGCTCATTACTTTGAAATAGTGATTTAAAACGCGGGAGTAGCTCAGTTGGTAGAGCGTCAGCCTTCCAAGCTGAATGTCGCCGGTTCGAACCCGGTCTCCCGCTCTTTTAACTCTTAAAACGCCGATGTAGCTCAGGGGTAGAGCGTTTCCTTGGTAAGGAAGAGGTCGGCAGTTCAAATCTGCTCATTGGCTCAACTCATTATCAAGCTCCCATATTTCATTTTACTTTAAAAAAAAATCAAAAAAAAAGGGAGTGTAAACCACTCCCTTTTCCTTTAATGTCCATATACTAGTTACTGAATTTTAAAACCTGAAGGGTTTTGAACTAGATTACTGGTCGCAATAGCCTCTGCAGGTATTGGCGCAATATAATTTGCTTTTGTTGGCTGATTAATCAATACAACATGCTCATTAGGGTCTCTATTACTGGCAGCTTCTTCAAGACGTTCGGTTCTAATTAAATCAAACCATCTTTTGTGCTCTCCAGCTAATTCCCAGCCTTTTTCATCCACAATATCAATAACAGTGGCAGAACTTGCATCTATTGATGCATCTGGTGTGAACGGATCTAGCCCTGCAGCTCTTCTCTTAACTTGATTTAGTGCATCAAGAGCAGAAGCGTCTGTAGTTCCTGAGGCAGCTTTTGCCTCTGCATATATCAAAAGAACTTCAGCATAACGATAAATTTCAACTGGACGGTAGCCCATGCTTCTTCCAGCTACTGTTAAATCTTCAGAAAGGGTATACTTTTTGTACATCGGGTGAAATCTTTCCGATTCTTCCCATGGTATGGTTGCAGGGTTTTTTGTAGTAATCTGACCTTTTTCAAAACCACGATTTGGAATATCAGTCACAAAGGTGGCGTCTTTCCGTGCGCCATCTGGAAAGTCACTAAAGAATTGTAACTCTGGATAACAATCAGACCAACCTCTAGCCATGTGAAAACTAAATGCAGCTGGATGCCCATTTCTTTGGTCTTCTGAAGAAGAAAACTGGACAGAAAAGACACTTTCTTTACTATTTGCATTTTCCATTAACCAAAGATCAGCAATAGGCAATAGTTCGTGATAATTCATATCAATCACTTCTTTAGACTTACTAGCAGCAGATGCATATTTAGTGTCATCTTTTACTGGCCAGCCAGCCCATGTTAAATAGAGGTCAGCAAGTAGTGTTTTTGCCGCTGCTGACGATGCTCTCCCCACATTTGGAGTGCTACCAGGTGCAGCTAAGTTTGCTTCCGCAAACAACAAATCTGCCTCAATGTGTTTGTAGTTTTCAAGAACAGTAGCACGTTGCTCATTTCCGGTTGGAATCATTCCATCCAAAATTATAGGCATGTTACCGTGTTCTCTAACCAATTGAAAGTATGCAAAAGCTCTTAAGAATTTCGCTTCCCCTTCAACAGAATTAACTAAACTTTCAGCTGCTGTTGAGGTTTTAAGCCCATCTATCAATGAGTTAGCGTAATAAATAGTTCTCCAGTGTCCTACCCAATCCCAATCTAACCAGTTAATATCAGCGTTCTCGCCGTTACCATAATTAAATTGATCAAAAACCCTTAAGGGAGCTTTGTTACCACCCCACCATGTGGTGATATCATCAGAACCATAGGTATTGGTTCTCATAAAGTGAGGATTGCTGTACGTATATTGAAGCGCTTTATACAATGGAGTAAGTGCTGCTACAAGATCTCCTTCTGTTTGAAGGTTGTCAAGGGATAATATTCCACTTGTGTCTTCTTCGAGGTCACTACAAGAGAAAACGAAGAATAATGAAATGAAAATTGTAACTATTTTATGTGTGTATTTCATGTCTAAATATGTTAAAATGTAAGGTTAAATCCGACAGAAAATGATCTAGAAATGGGAAAAGTATTTAAATCTATCCCAAGATCAACATCTGAGTTTCCTGACGCAGTAGATACAGGATCAAATCCTGAATAATCTGTCAGTATAAATAAGTTTTCACCATTGGCAAAGACTTTGAATTCTTCAATTCCGATGTCACTTAATGCATTTTTAAAGTTATAGGTAATGGACATACTTCTCAAAGAAGTATATGATCCATCTTCTATAAACTGTGACGATAGCCATTGATTAGAATCTCTTGCAGCTTGAGTTCCTGCGTGGACGGTATTGCTAGGGTTGGTTGCAGTCCAACTGTTAAGGAAGTCTGCGTGAACCGCGTGAAATTGCGCCGAACCTAATCCCATCATTCTCATTCTTTGGAAATTGTATATGTCATTCCCTTGAGCTCCTTCAAATACCATATTTATATTAAAGTCTTTGATGTCTACATTTAGATTCCAACCCCAAGTAAAGTCAGGGTTACCATCTCCAACCGTTCCAATGTCTTCTGAAGTTATATTGCCATCGCCGTTAAGGTCTCTATATATGGCGTGACCAGGTGTACCCTCCGTAGATCCCGTTTGATAAACGCCATCAAAATGATACCCTCTAAAAGAACTAATGGGCTTGCCTACTTCAACCCTTGTAGGATTTACTGGGAACGTGTTGTCGTAATATACATTACCCAGTACCATAGTGTCTTCTCCATCAACAAGCTTAACAACATTATTCTTATTTGCAGATAAGTTAAATATAGAGCTTACGGAGAAATCTTTCTTTTCATAAAGTAAAGTATTTAAAGTAATATCAACCCCGCTGTTTTCAACCTCACCAACATTTTGAGAAATTAAAGATGGGCCAACAAATTCAGGCAGCACTCTGTCTAGAAGTATGTCTTTTGTTTTTTTGGAGTAAAAGTCTACAGAGAGCAACGTTTTTGAATCCCAAAGCCCAAGATCAAATCCGAAATTAAATTGGGTTGTTGTTTCCCATGTTAAATCAGGATTGGGCATCTTTTTAGAAGGCGCAACTCCAACACTAGCAACATCACCTGTAAAAGGATAGTTGTTAGCAGTCGATATGCCTGGAATGGCGATGGTGGAGAAAGGACTTACTGCTTGACTTCCCGTCACACCAAAACTAGCGCGTAATTTTAAAGCACTAATTACTGGGTGGTCTTTTAAGAAATCTTCTTGAGATACTCTCCAAGCAATAGATCCAGACGGGAAAGTTCCCCATTGATTTCCTTCTGAAAATTTACTAGAACCATCTGCTCTAACAGACGCTGTAAAAAGATACTTATTGTATAGTGAATAATTTACACGCGCAAGGAACGATTCTAATTTTTCGTTAGTATTACCACTGTCAGTATTTTGGATACTAGCTAATGACAATTCTTGGAAATTAGTTGAATCTGTAAAGAAACCACTCGCTGTAGCTGTTCTAAAATTCATTTCATAAGTCTGTTGCTCATGAACTAAATCTGCTTGTACCGCATGATCTGTATTGTTATTTTTATACGTCAATCGATTGGTGTTTTGAAAGCGAATTCCTTGTTGGTCTCTCACGACAGCTCCTGTGACACCATTAACTAAAGAAGATTCGTAACTGCTGTTAGTCAAATCAATCTTCTCGATACCTGCAGAAACATTTAATGTAAAGTTTTCATTTATTTTATAATCTGCGTAGATACTTGAAATCAATTGATCTGAAATATTTTCAACCCTATTATTTTCTGGTGCTAAAAGTGGCATGGGATTTCCATTACCTACACCAGATATTAAGGGTGCTGAATTGTAATTGCCATCAGCATCTCTAGGTGGCGTAGTCATATCCCAAGCAATACCTCCAGCGAGGTTTACTCTTGCACCATTGTTTTCCGAGCGACTGATAAAGTTGTTTACACCCACTTTGAGCTTATCACTTAATTGTGCGTTTATATTCGCCCGTAAGTTTAATCTACTGTAATCTTGATTGATAACGGTTGCGTCAGCTTTGTAGCTATTTCCAGAAATATAATAATCTACGTCATCTGATCCACCACTAGCAGAAATATTAATGTTTGAAAAAGGTGCACTTCTAAAGAAATAATCTTGCCAATTAGCACCACCACCATTTCTTAATTCATCTATTCTAGATTGCGGGATAGTTTCAACTCCGTCTCTTAAATTAACTCCTTCTGCAAATTGAGATGGAGACATAACCGGAATCTTTTGGACTACTTCAGAAGATCCAATAAAGGAACTTACCTCGATTTTTGCTTTGCCTTTCGTACCCTTTTTGGTCGTAATCAAAACTACACCATTAGCTCCTCTATTTCCATAGATTGCGGTTGCAGAAGCATCTTTTAACACTTCTATTGACTTTATGTCATTCGCGTTAATATTATTGATGTTACCAACAAAAAGGCCGTCCACTACATATAGTGGGTTATTGTTACCTGTAATAGAATTGGCACCTCGAATTCGGATTTTATATCCTGCACCTGGTGCACCACTTGTTTGCGTTACGGCAACACCGGCTGCTCTTGCTTGAAGTGCTTGGTCAATTCTAACGAGCGGTTGACTTTCAAAGTCATCCGAACCGATAGAACTAATGGCTCCTGTTAAATCACTTTTCTTAACCTGAGATCCATAACCTGTGATAATGACTTCATCAAGCGCAGAAACCGCTTCAATCATTGAAATGTTTATGGTAGTTTGACCTGAAACATTTACAGATTTTGATTCATATCCGATGTAACTTAAGGATAACGTCCCATCAGCAGGTACGCTAATGGTAAAATTACCATCAAAGTCAGTGACAGTTCCATTAGATGGATTGTCCTGATCTATAATAGTTACTCCTGGAATAGTCTGTCCATCGGAACCGAATACTGTTCCTGTGATGCTGCTTTGAGCAAGTGTATAATGACCAAAAGTTACTACTATAGTAAATAGGAAAATTCTTATTAATTGATTCATATTTTTATAGTTTTAAGGGCTGAATATACACAAATTAATAAATAAACCCCAATGTAATTAGTAATATGGTAAAAAATGACACATTAGTGTTAATACTTCAATGTTGCCGATGTATTACAAATTCAAAATATAATTTGCCTACAATGGCCAAAATATCAGCAGCAATAAGGAAATTGGCGCTTAGCTTTCACATTTTAGAGTCACATGACATAGCGGTAAATACTTACAAGCTATTTATTAAATGTAAATAATTACAACCACAACCAATTTAGTTGTGTATTTTTTGCATAAGCGTAAAAACAAATATACCCTTTGCAATAAAGTAAACGCCTACTGCGGCAAACAGATAATCGTCGTTGTAAATGGCTAAAATACCCGCGGCAATCATACCAAACGCGGCAAGCACACTCAACAGGTTTAAAGATTTGGATTTTATAACTCAAAATTTAGTATTTATCAATATACAAAAATTATTCATATTTTTTTTGTTTAATGCTGTTTTTAAAACAGGAAAAGATTATATTTGCGCTCATTTTAAAAGAATAAACGTACATTATTATGGCTAAAGAAACTTTTGATCGGTCCAAGCCACACCTTAATATCGGCACAATTGGACACGTTGATCACGGGAAAACAACGTTAACAGCTGCAATCACAAAAGTTTTGGCA
>CATIMP010000184.1 GCA_949528465.1 Bacteroidota bacterium
AGTATCTGTTGTGTTGTGTTGTGGTCGTAGATACCTAATGAAAAGCCGGTATGATGCGGATGCTTTTATGTGCTTACTTACGAATGCCTAACTCCTTAATTAAGGAACGGTAGCGTTCGATGTCTTTGTTCTTTAAATAGTCCAAAAGACTCCTTCTTTTACCTACCAACATAACCAACGAACGCTCTGTATTATAATCTTTGTGATTTTTTTTCAGGTGTCCTGTTAGAAAATTGATTCGGTTTGTAAATAAAGCGATTTGTCCTTCTGTACTTCCGGTATCTTTTTCAGATTTACCGTACTTTTTGAAGATTTCAGCTTTGTTTTCTTTACTTAGTGACATGCCAATATTATTGTAAATGATTTTTATGCAACTTCGAGTTTTTCTCGAAGGCTGCAAATATAGTATAATTATTGGTTGAAATTACACCTCTGAAGAAAGTGGACGATTTAATATTAAATCGAGGTATAAGTTGATGTTTTGCTTCAAATCTTTTCGATGTGTAATAAAGTCCAAAAACCCGTGTTCCTGTAGAAATTCAGCGGTTTGAAACCCATCGGGTAAGTCTTGTCCTGTGGTGTCTTTAACAACTCTGGGTCCTGCAAAACCAATTAAAGCACCTGGCTCTGAGATGTTAATATCCCCAAGCATGGCAAATGATGCCGTTGTTCCACCTGTTGTGGGATCTGTACACAAAGAAACATATGGAATTTTTGCATCGGCAAGTTGTGCAAGTTTAGCAGATGTTTTTGCCATTTGCATCAGCGAAAGTGCTGCTTCCATCATGCGGGCACCGCCCGATTTGGAAATCATTACAAAAGGTAATTTGTTCTTAAGAGCGTAATCTGCAGCGCGATAAATTTTCTCGCCAACCACAGAACCCATTGAACCACCAATAAAACTAAAATCCATACAAGCTACGACCAATTCATTTCCGTTAGAAGGACCAACGGCTGCTCTTACAGCGTCGTTTAATTTTGTTTTTTTCTGCGCAGCGTTAACGCGATCCTTATACTTTTTGGTGTCTTCAAACTTGAGCGGATCTTTTGATTTTAACGAAGCATCTAGTTCCTTAAATGTATTGTCGTCAAAAATAATTTCAAAATACTCTTTGCTGCCAACTCTTACATGGTAACCATCTTCTGGCGACACATAATAATTTTCTGCTAATTGCTCAGTATCTACAATTTTTCCTGTTGGGGACTTGTACCATAAGCCTTGCGGGGTATCTTTCTTCTCGTGAGTCTGAGTTTGAATCCCTTTTTCGGTACGCCTAAACCATGCCATATTGCAAGAATTTTATCAAATATATAAAACCCTTGAAATTACAGGGTGTTAATATTGTTAAGGTCTTCGAAAGCTTTTTCTAAACGCGCAACGAACGATTTTTCCCCTTCACGTAACCATACGCGTGGATCGTAGTATTTTTTGTTGGGTGCGTCATCTCCTTCTGGGTTTCCAATTTGTTGTTGCAGATATGCCGATTTGTCTTGCACATAATCACGCACTCCAGACATAAATGCATATTGTAAATCAGTATCAATATTCATTTTTATAACTCCGTAGCTGATGCCTTCGCGGATTTCTTCAACTGTAGAACCAGAACCGCCGTGGAATACAAAATCAATAGTATTGGATGCTACACCATATTTTTCACTTACAAAAGCTTGTGAATTCTTTAAAATCTTTGGTGTAAGCACTACGTTACCGGGTTTGTAAACGCCGTGTACGTTTCCAAATGCTGCAGCAATAGTAAATCGCGGGCTTATTTTTGAAAGCTCTTCAAACGCATAGGCAACCTCTTCGGGTTGCGTGTAAAGTTTAGAGCTATCGATATCAGTGTTATCTACTCCGTCTTCTTCACCACCTGTAACGCCGAGCTCAATTTCTAAGGTCATGTCCATTTTGGCCATACGCTCCAGATACGTTTTACAGATTTCGATATTTTCCTCAATCGGCTCCTCAGATAAATCAATCATGTGTGAGCTAAACAAGGATTTTCCAGTTTCTTCAAAGTGTTTTTCGCTGGCATCAAGTAAGCCATCAATCCAAGGAAGAAGTTTTTTGGCAGCGTGGTCGGTGTGTAAAATAACACTAACGCCATACAAATCAGCCATTTGATGTACGTGTTTTGCTCCTGCTATTGCGCCTGCAATAGCCGCTTGCTGATTTTCGTTTGAAAGTCCTTTGCCTGCATTAAACTGTGCGCCACCATTCGAAAATTGGATGATTACAGGGGCGTTTAGCTTTGCAGCGGTTTCTAAAACAGCATTTGTGGTGTTTGAACCAATAACATTTACCGCAGGAAGGGCAAATTGTTTTGATTTAGCTAATTTGAAAATCTCTTGCACTTCGTTGCCAGTTGCAACACCTGGTTTAATTGAATACGACATAAGTTTGTTTTTTTGGTCAGTGCAAAAGTAACAAACTATTATGTGCCTAAAAAGGATAATTTATACCAAGCGTTGGATTTACGTCTTTTAGTTGGTAATTAAAGTTCCAACGCGAGCCTTTAGGTAACACCGGATTGTGGGTTTTAAAGCCCATATCGAGGCGAAGCAAGAATAAACCAAAGTCATAGCGTAGCCCAAAGCCCGTACCCACAGCGAGTTCATTTAAATCCTTAAAACCATCAAATCTACGTGCTGCTTCATCAACATTATCCGCCACATTCCAAATATTTCCTGCATCAATAAATAATGCCCCCTTAAATGCGCCTAAAAGATCAAATCGATATTCGGCATTAAAAGCGAGTTTAAGATTTGCTTCGTTGAATTCATTTCCGGTGTTACTTGATCCAGGACCTAATCGATATACCTCCCAAGCGCGATTGTCGTAGGCGCCACCTGCAAAAAAAGAACGATTGAAAGGAATGTTGTCTGCGTTTCCGTATGGAATGGCAGCTCCAGCAAATCCACGCACTGCAAATACTTGATTTTCAGTAATCTCCCAATGTTTTACGATATCGGTTTCCAGTTTTATAAACTGACTAAACGGTACGTCAAAAAGCAAGTATTGCCCATTTGATTGTTCCCAGTTAAATTGCTTTGCAAGCGTTTGCAATAAATTTCCAGACCACGAAAGGTTTGCTCTGAACTGTGTAAATGTTTTATCAAAAAATCCTTTTTTGCTTGAATTAAAAAACTGCAAGCTTGAACTAAAAATAAGATTGTTTTGTGTTAGTCTACTTCTTCTTTCTTCAATGCGTTGCACCCGATTATATAATTCATCGGAAGCGGTTAGGTCTGTTTTGCCGCCTAATACATCTGATATAAATGATTGCGCACCTTGTGGGATACTAAGCAAATTATTGAGAAAATAGGATGGATTCGCATTGGTGTTTTGCGCAATATCGTTTAGTTCACCAAAAGCATTTGTGTAAACACCAAAGTAGTTTTCTTTGTTTTTATTGTTTACAAATTCAACATCGACAAGTGAAAAAGTCCATCGTCTGTTTTGCTTTGGACTCCATTGGTACTGAATGGCACCTGTAAGACTTTGCTTGTCTAATCCGATATTTTCTTGTACCGCCGAGCCCAATCTAAAAATAGTTTGTGGTGCAATTTCTTGGCGGTTTAATTTTTTACCAAAAGGGATTAGAAACTGCGGTGCTCGTAATTGTACATCAAAAGCAAATTCAGTAATCGCAACATCAGCAGACCTTCCCAAAGAACCTCGGGCGCCTAATTCCAACGTTTCAGCGCCACGAAATATATTTAGTGCACTTAACCCCGAACTAAAAGCTATTCCACGTTTAATAATGTTTGACTGCGTTACATCTAATCCAAAATTTAATGCATACTGTTCCTTTGGCATTAAATAAATAGATGCATCTAATAAGGTTTCTTCTTTGTTAGCGTAATTGTATCGAACCGTTGGGTAATCAAAACTTTGCAGGCGTGTAAGTTGTTTTAATGTGGTGCTACGCGATAAATCGCTGTAAGGTTCATTTGTTTTAAACGATATCGCTTCACGAAGCAATCGCTTGCTGTAACGCATTTTTCCTTGACTGTAGAGTGTTAATCCTTCGTAAGTACCAATCGAATCATAGGCTTCATTCCCCGTGTTTCCAGCTTTACTTATGAGTACTTTCACAGTATTCATACGTGAAATTTGATACTCCTTTTCTACTGCTGTTCCTCCTTGATTTTCTATAAAATTTCGAATATTTAGTTGTACGGGGAGGCGGTAATCTACTCCCGAAGAGTCTATGCGTACACTAAAATCAATAGCATTCAATTGAAACGGAAAAACCCCTGCATTTCGAAACAATGCAAACAAGCGATTGCGTTCTTCATCAAAATCCAAAGTACGAAACCTGTTGCCGCGTTGTAATATACTTTTATTGATTGTTGCATGGTAAATAGAATCCAAAACAGGACTTTGGATATTGGCTTGAATACTGTCTAAATAATAAGGAGCGCTTGTGGTGACATTATACTTCACTTGAGCTTTTCTATTTTCTGCAACAGTCGATGTCTGAACGATAGCGTTAAAGTAGCCTTCGTTAGAAAAAAAAGCTTGAATTTTTTGAGCATTTGCTGTACTGGAAAGCGAGTCCGTCAGGACAGGGGGTTCACCATTGCGTTTTTTCCAGTCTTGAAATCCTGTTTTGTAGTCTTTCATTTTGGCTACTTGCTTGGTTGACCAAAGCGATTCCATTCGTTTTTTGCGATTGGGCTTTTTTGTTAACCATCGGTCAAAAGCGACACCTGCACTGTCGTTTGCAGATTGATAAAGCAATAGTCCAAAAGGAATGCCCAAAAAACGCTTGTTTGGAGTGGGCTGGACAATATTTTTTACAGAGTCAACTGCGGATTCACCATTTACAATAATCTCGTTCTTTTGCAGCAATACAGTATCTTGCGGTAGGCGTTTGGTTACAGAACACCCCACTACTAAGGCTAAAAGCCCACAAAAACCTATTATTTTTGAAAATCGTATGGTCAACAGAAAAGTTGTAATGAACAAAAATACATCAAATACATGGTTAGCAAAAACGCGCTAAAGCAGTTAGGG